>JAFZRG010000120.1 GCA_017619985.1 Bacillota bacterium
CTTGGACAGCCCGTTTACCGTCACGGTGTGTTCGTAAAGCCAGGGCGACAGTGCTGCGATGCTCACATGCTTTGCCTCTCCATAGACCAGTTTTTCATAAACTTCGTCCGCGATCACGTAGAGCCCGTTTTTCTCCGCAACTTCACCCAACGCTTTCAGTTCGGCTTCTGTATAGACCGCACCGGTGGGATTGTTGGGCGTATTGATGAGGATGGCCTTCGTCTTCGGTGTGACTGCCGCAGCGATTCTTTCAGTATTCAGGGAGAAATCTTCGTTGCTTTCCACCAGCGTTGCATTTGCTCCTGTGAGCTTGATGACCTCCACATAACTGACGTAGCATGGGGTTGGGATGATCACTTCATCCCCTTCGTCGCAGATCGCGAAGATCGCATTGGTAAGGGCCTGCTTGGCGCCGGTGCTGATGACGATCTGAGAAGGTTCGTAATCCAGCCCATTATCTTTTTTCAGCTTGCAGCAGACAGCCTCTTTCGCAAGGCCAAGTCCGTTGAATGGTGTGTATTTTGTCTTTCCTTCTTCCAGCGCCTTCTTGCAGGCATCCACTACCTTGCGAGGCGTCGGAAAGTCCGGTTCCCCGGCGTTGAAGCCGATGATCTCAACCCCTTCCGCTCGCAGCGCAGCGACTTTTCCGATCATACCTGCGGTCGCGGACGGAGTAATATTTCTGATTCGTTTGCTCAACATGGTCTCGCCCACCTCTTACAGAGTATCCACCACATCGTAACCTTCGGCTGCATGGGCAGGATCCTCGATCTTGCGTCCCCAGCCGGTAAAGATGGAGATCCAGAAGACCGCCAGCAGTGCCCAGCAGTGGAATACGTATGGAATGTAACTGAAGGAAGTGTACTTCGTCGCGTCGATGACCCCGGTGAGTTCTGCCTGGGTCACGCCAACCAGGAAGGTAGCCGCATAGGGCAGGATACCGCCGAAGGCGCAGGCGATGCCGTCCATGATGTTAGCGCCGCGGGTGCGGTCGATGTTGAACTTCTTCAGGATGTTGCGCACGATGGGGCCGAATGTGATGATGGTGACTGTCGGAGAGGAAATCATCACGCTGCCCAGGGTCGCCAGGAGACCTGCGGAGATATCCGCCTTGGTCGGGGTCGTTGCGAAGGCTTCGACCTTGGCCTGGAACGCTTCGATCACGCCGCCCTCATGCATGAATTCGATCATGGAATAGATGAAGTAGAAGAAGGGGAAGATGCCCATCATGCCGGAGAAACCGCCTGCGATCACACCGGAGCCGGTGAGGATCTCAGATGCGGGGATGAGTCCGAACACCAGACAGAGAGCCAGGCCGACTACGATGCCCAGGGTCATAGAGAAGACCAGACCTTTCTGCCGGAGCATCAGAATAACGACCAGAATGGGGACAACCAGCAGAGAGAGGGCTGCCGGATTAGCGTCCATAGCGATAGCGGAGGCATCCACTGCCTGGGTAGTGGTCATGCCAAAATAGATATACAAAACCGCGGAGATCAGACCGGCTATGATGCAGTATTTAAAACGGGTACGCACCACGTTGGTAACACTGGTCTCCTGAGAGACTGCGGAGGCTATGGTAGTGTCGGAGACCGGAGCAAGGTTGTCACCGAACATGGATCCTGCGATCACGGAGCCTACGCTTAAGGCAGGATGGCAACCCATGGCGATGGCCATCGGCAGCAGCACCGGGGAAACGGTGGACATGGTGCCAGCAGACGTTCCGGTCGCCGATGAGATGATGGCAGCAGTGATGAAGATCAGCAGCGGGAAGAATCTGGCGTTCAGCCCGAGTCGCATGGCGACCCATACCAGGCTGTTAGTAAGGCCGGACAAGGCCATCATCTTCGCGATGACGCCTGCCAGCAGGAAGGCGATCAGCATGGCTGCCAGCATGTTGGAGCCGAAACCTTTCAGGGTCAGTTCCTTGAAGCGGGCTTTATCCTTCATGGTGAAGAAAGCCACGATATATCCCACGAAAGCGGCTGCACCGCAGGTGGCGGAACCGGCTTTGTGCTGGATGCAGAGATAGATGATACAGGCGACGAAGGCGAGGAACGGCAGGACCGCCCCGAACGTGCCCAGGTAAAACTTTTCGCTCTTTTTCGTTTCCATTTGGTTTCTCCTTAATTAACCGAAGGGGAACAATACGTTATTATACAGCAGAGAAGCTTATTATTCTTCTCTCGTCTGCAGGTGATGGTAGCCGGAGGCTTTTCTGGCTTCACCGAGAGTACTGCCGGCCGCCAGTGCCTTCAGGATGCCTTGCTCCTTCGCCTCGATCTCCTTGGCGACTTTCAGGACTTCTTCCGCTCTTGCTGCGGGGATGCACATGGCGCCATTATCATCACACATAATGAGGTCATCCTGGCAGACCTGGATGTCGCAGATGCTGACCGGCTGATTGACCGACTCGATCTGCACCCTGTCCTTGCCCGTGCACATATAGCAGCCCTTGGTGTAGATGGGATAATCCAGTTCGTGCACCACCTTTACATCTCTGCAGACGCCGTCGATCAGTGTACCTTCCACGCCCTTCATCTGAGCGTAGGTGCTCATGATGTCGCCCCAAACGGTGCAGTGCTTTCTGCCGGCATTGTCGATGACCACGACGTAGCCTTCCGGCACATCGTCCAGGAAGTCGCCCACATTGCCCTTCACCTGTCCTACGGGGATGTACTTTACTGTAAATGCGGGCCCGCAGATCACCTTGCCCGTCCCCTTTGCCACAGGTTCTATACCCAGAAGGCCACCGGGAATGCCGAGCCTGTCCATGGCATCAGATACACAGGGAGTATCCAGCTTCTTGAATTCGTCAAAAATCTTCTTATCCATTCTTTTATTCCTCCATTCCGCACTTCTTCGCAAAGCCCAGCAGTTCCACAGTGGTTTTTCCCTGGGCCAGCAGCGGCTTTAATTCGCTTTCCTTCTGTTTCTTGGCCTGCGCTTTTTTGAGCACCTCTTCTGCCTTTTCTTTGGCGATCACCACGACGCCGTCCGCGTCGCCGATGATGATATCTCCCGCGTTTACGGTGACCCCGCCGCAGCAGATGGGTTCATCGATGGCGCCAAGCACTTCCTTCCGGCTGCCGTTGGGATTGACGCCGCGGGCAAAGGTCGGAAAATTCATTTCAATCAGATCGACCTTATCACGGCAGGCGCCGTCGATCACGATGCCTGCAATACCTCTCGCCTTGCAGGAGGTGGCAAACAATTCGCCGAAGATACCGCAGCCAGTGTAACCGCTGCAGTCCACCACCAACACGGTACCCGGTTTAGCCAAAGCGATGGCCTTATGGAGTGTGAGGTTATCCTCCGGCGGACACTTGACAGTCATCGCGATGCCTGCCATCTCCATGTGCAGATCCATAGGCATGATCGCAGCGTCCATGCTTCCTTTCAACCCGTTGCTGTCGCAGATATTGCCTGTGGGAATTCCTAAAAAGTCCTTCGCGTTCATGGCTCCCCTCCTATTTCTGCAGCATTCTCTCGTAGTTGTACTTCTGATCGACTTCCAGAATTCCCATGCCGGCTTTCATATCAGCGATCATGGCTTCTTCTTTTTCCAGAAGCTGTTCGGCCTTCGTGATGGTCTCGTCTACGATTTCGATGGGAATGAAGACCACGCCGCTGGCATCCGCCACCACGATGTCTCCGGGCCTTACCTGCACGCCCTGGAACTGGATCATTACGTTCGTTCCTTCTTCGATCAGACGGCCTCTGGCAGTTGCGACGACCCTGCCTCTGGCGTAGACGGGAAAGTCGTTTTCATCATATTCGTCCACATCCCGGCAGACGCCGTCGATGACCACGCCGGAAACGCCTGCCAGCTTGGCGCCGGCGGTGAGGATGCCGCCCCAGCAATTGGTATCCAGGCGGCCTCCGTTGTCGATGACGATCACGTCGCCGGGTTCGGATTCCGCCACGGAGGTGATGCACATATGCTTCTTGGATTTGGTCATACCGGCTGCAGTGATCTTGACGGTCACGGCCCGGCCGATGATCTTCTTCGCTTCCTTGTTCATGGGATTGATCCCGTAGGCGAATTTGTTCATGCCCAGAGAATCGAGCGCGTCTGCGATGTTGGTGCTTGCCAGTCTTTCCAATCTGGGTCTGTAGCTTTCGTCGAATGTCTTCTTATCCATGATTTTCTCCTTATTCGTCCTTATTTCCTTGGAGGTGAAATAATGAGTGTTCCGGTTTACGCCTATACTGTATGGCAAAAGTCTTTCGCGTGATCACCGAAAAAGACGAAAGGGTTTTCGAAAAAACCGAAAACAAAGCAGGTGGTTTTATGGCATACTACATAATGTAAGAATATGCCTGTGTTTACGGCGGAGGACGAAATGGATATCAAACAGCTCAGGACCCTGTTGGCGTTTGCCAAAGATGAATCCTACAATAAGGCTTCCCAAAGTCTGAATTACAGCGTTTCCACCCTGGTAGCCCACATCAGCGCCTTAGAAGATGAATTGCATGTGGAACTGGTGAACAGCAAAGGAAGGAGGTCCTTCCTGACGGACAAGGGGAAAGCCTTTCTTCCATACGCCAGGCGTATGGTGGATCTGTACGATGAAGCATACGCAGCCATGAACGTTTCCAGGGAAGTGACCGGTAATATGCAGCTGGTCACCTCTGAGACCGTCGCCAGGCAGATGTCGCGAGTCTACAAGAACTTTACTTCTGAGAACCCGGACGTAAACCTGACAGTCCGCATCGGATCTTTAGCCGCTGCGCAGCAGCAGCTCTTAGATAAGACGACAGACCTCATCGTCTACCAGGACTTTGCGCCACCTGCGAGTTCCTATATCACAGCGGTCCCCTTATACCGTATGCCGCTGCAGCTGATCGGATCGCCGAAGCACCGGCTGGCAGCGAAAAAAGCGATTTATCCGGAAGACTTAAAGGGAGAAAGTTTCCTTTTCCCCCGGCGGCAGTACATCGAACAGCCCATCATACGAGACGTGCTGAAGGAAGCCGGTGCCAACATCGGTGAGAATCTGTTCATGGACAGCGGCGACCTGGTGCGCGGAGAGATTGCGAAGGGACTGACCCTCTCCTTTATGCCCTGGAGTGACGAAGACAAGCATGTAAAAGAAGGAAGCATCATTCAGTTGCCTTGGAAGGGCGAAGAGATTTTCATGACAGTCTACGCCATGTACGAGACGAACACGCTGCTGCTGGCTTCCATCGAGGCGTTTATGGAGTATTGCAAGAAACTGATGGGGCGCTGATCCAAAAGGGAAATGCAAGAAATGGAACAACGTGAATCCGCAAACAACGCAAACCCTTATGAATTTCTCCTTGCGGGCGTCATATCCCTGCGGGCGACGTCGTTTGTGTTCAGCAAATTGCTGCTGCAGAGCCTGGGCACCTTCAATCTGCTGGCAATTCGCTTCCTGCTGGCGTTTTTCCTGCTGGCTCTTCTGTTTCACAAGCGGATGGCGAAGATCACAAAAAAAGAGGCCTTTTCCGGCCTTCTGATCGGAACGCTGTTCTTCCTGGTAATGTCCTGCGAGATGACTGCGCTCAAACAGGCGGAGACCTCGCTCGTTTCACTGCTGGAAAACTGCTCCATTATTCTCGTGCCCGTGCTGGAAGCTGTTTTGCTGCGCCGCTTGATGGGAAAGACAGAACTGCTGAGCGCACTGATCGCCATGGCAGGAGTTTTCTGCCTGGCTGCTTCAAAAGGAAGTCTGTCCGGCGGGGTCACATTCGGGCTTCTGGCTGCCTTTTTCTACGCCTGCGCCATCCTCGTCACCGGCAAACTGGCAAAGGACGCCCCGGACCCGTTGGCGATCGGCATCATACAGGTAGGCACCATGGGCACCCTTTCCTTGATCGCAGCCCTGGGAAAAGGCGGCTTTTCCCTTCCGCAAGGCGGCCGGCAATGGCTGTTCCTAGCTATCCTAGCCGTCATCTGCACGGGCTTTGGATTTACGCTGCAGCCTGTCGCGCAATCGAAGGTGTCCGTGAAGCGCGCAGGCTTGTTCTGCGCGATCAATCCGGCGGTTGCTAGCCTGATCGGCATCGTTTTCCTGCACGAGCGCATGACCCTTCTTAGTGTGCTCGGACTCATCCTGATCCTCTTTTCCATCGCCCTGCCGCATCTTCTGAAACGACCTGCTGATTCGTAATCAACTGCTCTCAAACCATTTGCAATAAAACAAAACAGACGCCCTTTCGGACGTCTGTTTTTTGCTGGAGCTGATGGCCGGACTTGAACCGGCGACCTGCTGATTACGAATCAGCTGCTCTACC
This sequence comes from Bacillota bacterium, assembly GCA_017619985.1. Taxonomy (GTDB): domain Bacteria; phylum Bacillota; class Clostridia; order Peptostreptococcales; family Anaerovoracaceae; genus RUG11894. The sequence continues at coordinate 6,262 of JAFZRG010000120.1, forward strand.
GACTGAGCCACATCAGCGTACGCACGGATTATATTACCATGCGCGTTACGAAAAATCAAGCGTTTTCCACGATATCCAGCAGCTGGGACGCCTCCGTGACGTAGTACTCAGGCGCCAGCTCCCTGCGCAGTTCGTCGTCCACGGTGATGGTCCACGAGACCAGGCAGGATTCGACGCCCGCGTTGCGCGCGCACAGGATGTCGAACTTGCTGTCGCCCACCATCAGCGCCTCTTCCGGACTGACGCCGAGCTTCTCGAGGCACAGCAGGCAGGGCGTCGGATCGGGCTTGTGGATCGTCGTGTCCTCGGCGGAAACGACCGCGTCGAAACAGTCCGCGATGTCGAATTTGTACAGCCCTGTCCGCGTGGAATACCACAGCCGGCTCGTGACGATCGCGACTTTGTATCCCCTTTTCTGCAGTTCGAGGATCGTCTCCTTCATGCCCGGGAACATCGTGATGTCGTCCCGGTAGATGTGCCGCTGGTAGTTGCGGTACGTCTCGACCATCTCGTGGGTGTCGCGGTCCGGGAACAGCTTGCGCATGGTCACTTCCAGAGGCTCTCCGAACGTCGCGACGATCTCCTCGTGCACCGGGTCGCGGCCGAGGACCGTGTTGAACGTATGCTTCCACGACTTGAGAATGATCGTGTTCGTATCCATGATGGTGCCGTCGAAATCGAACAGCACGGCTTTGAATCTGCTCATAAAAACTTGCTTTCTATCGGGTCACGGCTAACCGCGCAGTTTGCCGCGCTCCTCGTCCTCGTGCGTGACGATAGTGCCGGGCTTGTAGTTCTTCTGGAATTCCTTGCTCTTGTCGCCGAAATACTCGCTGCGGAACACGCGGATGTGCCCTGCGTCGTTCAGCTTCTTGATGACGATGAGCGTAAACGGCATGATGATGATCCCGGCCGGGCCGAGGACCGTGCCGCCGACGTAGATCGAGATCAGCAGCAGGATCGGATGCAGGCCGATGGACTCGCCGACGATCTTGGGTTCGATGATGTTGCGCACGACCGTGATGATCGCGTACAGCAGCAGGAGCTTTAAGCTGAGCATGTATTTGCCCTGCAGGAGCTCGATGACCACCCAGGGGATCATGACCCCGCCGGTGCCGAGCGCCGGCAGGATGTCGAAGATCGCGATGATCACGGCCAGAGGCATGGAATTCTCGATGCCGATCACGCGCAGACCGACCATAAGCTCGCACATGGTGATCAGCATGATGCAGCCGTAGGAACGGAGCATGCCGCCGATGGTGTTCAGCAGGTAGTTCTTCGCTTCCATGATGGTCTTCTGGCTCTTCTCCGGGAACTGCGCCAGAAAGAAATACGTGATCTTGGAATAGTCCATCTCCATGAACACGGTCGAGATGATGCAGAAGATCAGGGAAATGAAGAATTTCGGTGTTTTAAGCGCCAGCCTCTGCGCGTATCCGACGACCGCTCGCGACAGACCCGCCACGCCGCTGGCCAGAGAGCCGAGAATGCTGTTGGCGATGCTGTCCGCCTGGCTTGCGTGGGCCGGGTCGATGTTGGCGATCACGTTCTCGTACCACTGCAGCACGCGCTGTACGGCAGGTTCGATGTTGGCCGCGTAGATCGTGCTAAGAGATCCGAACCATTCCAGCACGCTCATGATCAGCTGGATGACCCCGTAGGTGACGAGTGCGCCGATCAGGCCGTAGAAAATGATGACCAGGACCAGCGCCATCCCTTTCCTGGGGATGTGCAGCAGCCGCGCCGCATGGTCCACGGGCCGCTTGAGCATGAACGTGACGAGCAGCGCGATCGTGAACGGCAGCAGCGCGTACAGCACGTAGCGCACGAGCACATAGTAAATGACGCCCACCAGCACGGCATAGGCCACGTTGATCATAAACCGCTTTTTCCGTTCGAGCTCTTCCATTTACAGTTCCCCTTTCTGCAGCGCGTTGAGGGATGCGTAGATAAAATCGTCGATCGCGCCGTCCATGACGGCATTCACGTTGCTGGTCTCCTGCCCCGTGCGGTGGTCCTTGACCATCGTGTAGGGCTGGAAGACGTAGGAGCGGATCTGGCTGCCCCAGGCGATCTGTCCGTAGTCGCCGTGGAGTTCGCCGATCTTGTCCTTGTGCTCCTGTTTCGCCAGCGCGTACAGTTTCGCGTACAGCATGCGCATGGCGTATTCCTTGTTCTGGTGCTGGCTGCGCTCGTTCTGGCAGCTGACGACGATGTTCGTCGGCAGGTGCGTGATCCGCACAGCAGAGTCCGTCTTGTTGATATGCTGGCCGCCCGCACCGGACGAACGGTACGTATCGATGCGCAGGTCCTGCGGGTCGATATCGACCTGGATGTCCTCGGGGAGCTCGGGCATGACGTCGACGAGCGCGAAACTGGTCTGGCGCTTGCCCGCCGCGTTGAACGGACTGATGCGCACCAGACGGTGCACGCCGCTCTCGGTCTTCAGATAACCGTAGGCCAGCGGCCCTTCCACCAGGATCTCCACGTTCTTGATGCCGCCCTCGGTGTCGTTCTGGTAATCCAGGGTCTTGACCTTGTAGCCCTTCTTTTCGGACCAGCGGGTGTACATGCGCAGCAGCATCTCGGCCCAGTCCTGGGCGTCTACGCCGCCGGCACCGGGATGGATGTTCAGCAGCGCGTTGTTCTGGTCGTATTCGTCGGACAGCAGCGCGCGGATGTGCACTTCCTCCGCCTTGGCGTTGAACGCGTCAAAGGTCTCGGCCGCTTCTTTTGCGGAGTCTTCGTCATCCGCTTCCTCCGCCATCTCCATCAGGACCTTGGCGTCGGACAGCAGCTGTTCGCAGGCGTCGTATTCGCCCAGATCGGACTCCAGAGACCCTCTTTCCTTGATGGTCTTCTGCGCCCTGTCCTGGTCATCCCAGAAGCCGGGCAGGCCCGATTCGTAATTGATCTCCTCTAATCTTGCCCGTTTCTTATCGACGTCAAAGGCTCTCCCTGAGTTTCCCCAGGGTCTCCTCGGCCTGCGGTATGGAGTTTTTCAGAGTATCCAGGATCAGCATGGTCTGCCTCTCGTTCTAAACGTTTCTGCCGCAGCAGTTCTTGTATTTCTTTCCGCTGCCACAGGGGCATGGATCGTTTCTGCCGGGCCGTTTTTCAGCCTTGAAGGGCACGGGTTTCGCGTCGCCCGCGTTCGTGGCGGTCGCCTTCACCTGCTGGGGAAGTCCGCCGGAAGCGCTCACGACGGCGGCACCGCCCGTCCCGCCGGAAGCGGAAACGGTGCGTCCCGCCTTTTCGGCCTTGGCCTGGTCGATCGCGGATTCGCCTTCATCCTTGCGGCTTTGCCCGATGCGGATGACCTGCTTGCGTTCGGAGGTCGTGCGCAGCGTGATGCCGTACAGGAACCGCACCATGTCGTCGCAGATGCTCTTGACCATGAGTTCGAACATGTCGGCACCTTCGTTGGCGTAGGCCTGGGCCGGGTCCTGCTGACCCAGAGAACGGAGGCCGATGCCGGTCTTCAGCTGATCCATCGCGTCGATGTGGTCCATCCACTTGCTGTCCACGATGCGCAGCAGCAGCATGCGTTCGATCTCCCTTAAGCGCTCGGCGCCGATCTCCTGCTCCTTGGCCGCGTAGTATTCCTCGAACATGGCCATGCAGTCCGCGTTCAGGATATCGCGGTCCAGCACCTGCAGCTGCTCGTCCGAATAACGGATCTCGCGGAAGTTCGGGTTGATGGCCTTCAGGCGCTTGTTCAGCTCGTCCCAGTCCCAGCTCTCCGCGTATTTTCCGGGCGCCGTGACGTAATCCAGGATCTCGGTCACCTGGTCCTGCATCATGCCCACGATGTGCTCGCGCAGGTCTTCGCCGTGGAGCACGCGGTTTCTTTCGTTATAGATGACGGTACGCTGGCGGTTCATGACGTCGTCGTACTGCAGCACGTATTTGCGGATGCCGTAGTTGCGTCCCTCGACCTTCTTCTGCGCGTTCTCGATCGTGCGCGACAGGAGCCCCGCTTCCAGCTTCTCGCCTTCCGCCATGCCCATGCGGGTGATGAGGCTCTGCACCTTCTCGCCGCCGAACAGGCGCATCAGGTCGTCGTCCAGCGCGATGAAGAACTGCGTGCTGCCCGGGTCGCCCTGACGTCCGGCACGGCCGCGCAGCTGGTTGTCGATACGTCTCGACTCGTGGCGCTCGGTGCCGATGATGTGAAGACCGCCCAGCTGTTTGACCCTCTGCTGCTCGGGTTTGCGCTCTTCGGCGAACCTCTCCAGCAGCTGGCTGTATTTCGCCCGCGCCTCGATCAGCGCGGGGTCGGTCAGGGGCACGAAGCTGCTGGCGAACGAGATCGCCTCTTCCTCGTAGCCCAGCTTCTTCATTTCCTTCTTCGCTTCGAAATCCGGGTTGCCGCCCAGGATGATGTCGGTACCGCGGCCTGCCATGTTCGTTGCGATGGTCACGGCGCCTTCGCGGCCCGCCTGCGCGATGATCTCGGCTTCGCGCATATGCTGCTTCGCGTTCAGCACGTTGTGGGGGATGCCCCGGCGCTGCAGCATGGCGGAAAGGATCTCGGACTTTTCGACGGAGATCGTACCGACCAGGACAGGCTGGCCCGTTGCGTGATACGCTTCGATCTCGTCGCACACCGCGTTGAATTTGCCGCGCATGGTCGTATAGACGGAGTCGTCCAGATCCTTTCTGGCGATGGGCTTGTTCGTAGGGATCACGACGACCTGCATATTGTAGATATCCGTGAATTCCGCCTCTTCCGTCTTTGCCGTACCGGTCATGCCGGCCAGTTTCTTATACATGCGGAAGTAGTTCTGCAGCGTGATGGTGGCCAGCGTCTTCGATTCGCTGCGCACCTTGATGCCTTCTTTGGCCTCGATGGCCTGGTGCAGTCCGTCGGAATAGCGGCGGCCGTACATCAGACGTCCGGTGAACTCATCCACGATGACGATCTCTTCGCCGTCCTTCACGATATAGTCCACGTCGCGCGTCATGATGTTGTGCGCCTTCAGCGCGATCTGCACGTGGTGGTTGATCTCCAGGTTCTCCGGGTCGGAGAAATTCTCGATGCCGAATCTCTTTTCGCACTTCGCGACGCCGGCTTCCGTCAGAGAAACGGAGCGGTCCTTCTCGTCCACGGTGAAATCGCCTGTCGTGGTGACGGTCCCGCCGAAACGCGGGTCACCGTCCTGGATCACCTCGCCCTTTACGAGCGTGCGTACGAAGGCGTCCGCCTCCTGATACAGCGTCGACGCGTCGGCACCCATGCCGGAGATAATCAGCGGCGTTCTGGCCTCGTCGATCAGGATGGAGTCCACCTCGTCCACGATGGCATAGTTCAGTTCGCGCTGCATCTGGTCCCTTTTGTAGATGCACATGTTGTCGCGCAGATAGTCGAAACCGAACTCGTTGTTCGTGCCGTATGTGATGTCAGCAAGGTACGCCTGGCGCCGCTGCTCCGTGGTGATGCCGTGAACGATGCAGCCGACCGTCAGACCCAGGAACGTATAGAGCTTGCCCATCCATTCCATGTCGCGGTTCGCGAGGTAATCGTTGACCGTCACGACGTGCACGCCGTTCCCGGTGAGCGCGTTCAGGTAGACGGGCAGCGTCGCGACGAGGGTCTTGCCTTCGCCGGTCTTCATCTCGGCGATGTTGCCTTCGTGCAGCACGACGCCGCCGATGAGCTGCACGCGGAAATGCTTCAGGCCGAGGCTTCGCCAGGCTGCTTCGCGGCAGACGGCAAAGGCTTCGGGCAGGATGTCGTCCAGCGTCTCGCCGTTCGCGAGTCTCTGTTTGAAGTACGGCGTCTTGGCCTTGAGTTCGTCGTCCGTCAGGCTCTGCATCTCCCCGTCGAGAGCCTCGATCTTATCGGCGATCTTCTCGATCCTGCGGATCTCCTTTTCGTTCCAGTCGCCGAACAATTTCTCTAAAAATCCCATAAATCAGATCTCCTGTGTAATAACTCTGATCCCCTCGGGTCACAGACCCAGTTTTTCGATGCGGTCGAACGCCTCCAGCAACTTGGGCAGGCCCACGGTGCAGCAGACGCGCACGTAACCCGCGCCGTATTCGCCGAAATCGCTGCCGGGCACCACGACCACGTGGGCTTCCTTCAGGACTTTCAGCGTGAATTCGACGTCGGTCAGGCCGGTCTCCTTGACGTTCACGTACAGATAGAACGTGCCGGGAGGCGGGCTCTGCACGGACAGATGCGGGATCTGATTGATCCGCTCCGCTGTCCTGAACATCCTCTCCTTGAATTCCGCCATGATGGGCTCCATATAGGGAGCGCCCTGCTCCAGGCAGAACTTCGCCATGCGCTGGGAGATGGCCGGAGCCGTGTAGACCATGTTGACGCCTTCCTGGTTGATGGCGTTGATGACCTGCGGCGGCGCGATGACCCATCCGAGACGCGCGCCGGTGGCGACATAGTTCTTGGACAGCGAATTCATGACGATCGTGCGCTCGGCGGCGCCGGGAATGGACAGCATGGTCGTGAACGGCACTTCGTAGCTGAACGCGGTGTAGATCTCGTCCGCATAGATCAGCAGGTCGTACTTTTCGGCCAGCGCATAGATCGCTTCCAGGTCTTCTCTGTGCAGGCAGGCGCCTGTCGGGTTGTTCGGATTGCAGAGGAAGATGCCCTTCGTCTTCGGGGTGATGTACTGTTCGGCGATGTCCGCGCGGATGCGCCATCCGTCCGATTCGTAAGTCGGGAAGAACACCGGCTTGCCGCCCGCGTAGGCCACCTGGCTCTTATAGGCGAGGAAGGTCGGGTCCGCGATCAGCAGCTCGTCGCCCGGGTTGATCGTCGCGAAGCACGACAGGAAGCACGCGTAGTCGCCGGACGCGACGATGATGACGTTCTCCGTCGGCACTTCGACGCCCAGGTCTCTCTTATACATGTCGATGACCGCCTGGATGACGTCGGGATAGCCCTTGGGCTGCGAATAGTGGGTGTAGCCCGCCAGCGCGTCCTTATACCCCGCTTCGAGGATCTCCTTGGGCGTGGTGAAGTCCGGGTCGCCGATCGAAAGGTCGATCTTATCGGTCATCCCCTGGGACAGACCGGCCAGCTGCATCAGCACGCTGGGCTTGAAATCCAGATGTCTGTCTGCGACAAATTTCTTATCCATAATGTATGCCTCCATTCAGCGCATATTTTAACAGTTTATTATAGCATTTATTATGTAGAGGATAAAGAGGCGGGATGGAGATTCGGTAGGATATTGGACAAGGATCACCCCGCTTTTCTTAAGCATATCAAAATTAACATAATTTGTAAATTTGTTTTACCCGCAAAAAAGCGGGACAGCTTCTGCTGTCCCGTTTTTAAACTGTATCGGAAAGATCTTTCTTCTTACAGGCCCAGGGTCTCGATGCGGTCCATGGCCTCGAGCAGTTTCGGCAGGCCGAC
>JAFZRG010000121.1 GCA_017619985.1 Bacillota bacterium
GCGCAGCAGCTGTTCTTCCACCTCGAAATCGTGCATATGCCCGGACGTGACTACGACCGCATAGTCACTTTCGCAGAACGTAAAGAACTTCGCAAGGTGCCGGAAATCGCCGCAGACGGCCTGCGCGGCGTCCGGAAAGCGCGCCGGATCCGCGAATTCTGTCCTGTCATCCATGACGGCGACGCGAAAGCCCACGCTCTTCAGGATAGGCGCCAGCGCCGCCGCGATATGCCCCCCGCCGAAGATGAAGGCGCGTTCGGGCGAAGCAAAGAGCGGAGAATCCGCACCGATCTGTTCTTTCAATTGCCGCAGCCAGTCCTTCTGCCCTGCAGCGATGTACTGCAGCAGGACGACCGCCGAACCGCCGCAGATCATACCGTCTTCCGCGGCCGCGTCGCTGTCCATGCGGAACTCGAACTGTCCGCCTCTCTTTTCCGCAAGGCAGACTGCCGCTTCTTTCAGAGCCTCCGCTTCCAGCGTTCCGCCGCCGATGGTCCCGCAGATCAGTCCGGAAGGGCCGGCCAGCATAGCCGCGCCTTTTCCGCGCGGCGTGCTGCCCGACGCTTCGGTGACCACAGCCAGCACCAGGTCCGCCCCGGCGTCCAGACGGTCCTGCATCTTTTCAAATATATCCTGCATGCCGGTCAACCTCATGCTTCCACTCCCAGTAATCTCGCCGCGTTTCCGCCCAGGATCGCGGTTTTTTCGGCCTCATCCAAAGGCAGCGCGCGTATCCGGGCGATCTCCTTCGCCTGGTCTTCCCAGGGGCTGTCCGTGCCGAACAGCAGCCGGTCCGTTCCGAATGTCTCCGCCATCTGCAGAAACCGTTCTTCCGACAGGCGTTCCAGACTATGCGTATCATAAAATCCGTCGCCCAGCGGGGTCATATCTCCCAGAGAAAACGACGTGTCGAACCAGACGTTGTCCCGCCCCGCGAACAGAACCTCCGCTTCGTCCCACTGCCGCCAGCCGCCCATGTGCGCAAGGAGATACCGGCCGTCCGGCACCGCATCCAGCGCCTGCGCGATCTTGTCCACGTCCGAATACGTCCGGTCCAGAAAACCGACGTCGATGCCGGCGTGGACCAGTACGAGCAGGCCTGCGTCCGCGGCTGCCCGCAGCACCCGCACATAGGACGGATCGTCCATGTCCGTCAGCTGATACACGGGATGCAGTTTGATGCCCTTCACGCCCGCCTCCGCCAGCCGTGCCAGTTCCTTTTCCGGCTCTGCAAACGCAGGATGCATGCAGCCGAAGGAGAGCAAGCGGGTCACGGACGTATGGCGGTTCGTTTCGACCGCCCCGTCGTTGATCTCCCTCACCTGCTGCGGCGACGTCGCCACCGGCTGGATGACCGCGAGATCGACGCCCGCCGCCTTTGCCGAGACAGACAGAGACAGAGCCGTCCCGTCAAGAACCGGCTCTGTATGCGAATTGTGCTTCAGTTTGTCCACCGCCTTCGCAGCGATGGCATCGGGAAACGTATGGGTATGGATGTCGATGATCATGCTGCCCTGCCGCTAACCTCTGTACGTGGGATCTTCGCTGTCGCCCAGCGCCTCGCTCTGAGGCACCAGCACCTTTTTATTATAGCAGGAGAAGGCGTCTTCGACCAGTTTCGCGTCCGGAGCCTTCGTGGCGAGAGACACGAGCGGCACGATCACGAGGCCGGCCAGCATGCAGAACGCGCCGGCGTTGATCGGGGACTGCAGGAGCTTCGGGAAGCTGCTGCGCACGAAGATGTTCGCGATCATGACGACGGAAGAGAACAGGAAGCTCGCCCAGCAGGCTGCCTTCGTCGTCTTCTTCCAGTAGAGGCCATAGAGGAACGGTGCCAGGAACGCGCCGGCCAGAGCGCCCCAGGACACGCCCATCAGCTGCGCGATGAACGTGACGCTGGACTTGTACTGGATGATGGCCAGGATCACGGAGATCACGATGAACACGACGATGAGCGCTCTCATGATGGTCAGCTGCTTCTTTTCGTCCATGTCCTTCACGATGTGACCTTTCAGCAGGTCCAGCGTGAGCGTGGAGCTGGAGGTGAGCACAAGCGAGCTCAGTGTCGACATGGAGGCCGACAGCACTAGGATGACCACGACGGCGATCAGGATGTCGGGCAGGCCGGACAGCATGGTCGGGACCACGGAGTCGAAGCCGTTCGCCGCGATGTCGATCTTGTCGGAGAACAGCCGGCCGAAGCCGCCGAGGAAGTAGCAGCCGCCCGCGACGATGAAGGCGAAGATCGTGGAGATGATCATGCCCTTGTTGATGGCGCCTTCGCTCTTGATGGCATAGAATTTCTGCACCATCTGGGGCAGGCCCCAGGTGCCGAGCGACGTCAGGATGACCACGCCGAGGAGGTTGAGCGGGTCAGGTCCGAAGAACGAATTGAAGATGCCCGGCGCCGACGAAACAGTCTCGTCGGTGATCGCGGACAGGCCTTCGAGCGCGGCGATAAAACCGCCCTGGCTCTTCAGCACTGCTGCGATGACCGCGCAGATGCCGAAGATCATGATGATGCCCTGGATGAAGTCGTTCACGGCCGTCGCCATGTAGCCGCCGGCGATGACATAGATGCCGGTTAAGATCGCCATGACGATGACGCATACGGAGTAATCGATGTTGAAGGCCATGCCGAACAGGCGGGACAGGCCGTTGTAAAGGCTGGCGGTGTACGGGATGAGGAAGATGAAGATGATGGCGGACGCGCAGACCTTCAGCGCGGGGCTCGAAAAGCGGGCGCTGAAGAACTGCGGCATCGTGGCGCTGTTCAGGTGCTGCGTCATGATGCGGGTGCGGCGCCCGAGGATGGCCCAGGCCATGAGGGACCCGATCAGGGCGTTGCCGATGCCCACCCAGGTGGACGCGATGCCGTACTTCCAGCCGAACTGGCCGGCGTAGCCTACGAAGATGACCGCGGAGAAATACGAGGTGCCGTATGCGAAGGCGGTGAGCCAGGGACCGACGGAGCGGCCGCCC
>JAFZRG010000122.1 GCA_017619985.1 Bacillota bacterium
ATAGCTCTTGCACTTCTTGCTTCGCGGGTATAAAATAACTGTGTTCGGGAAGAGACGGAGCGGTCTCCGATCCTTTCTCAGAAAACTATACAATGAAAGGAAGGTCAAAGCATGGGACTTTTTACTGAGCTCGACAGTCGCCTCTTCCATGAGGGAAAAAACTACGAGAGCTACAAAAAAATGGGCGCGCATATCCTGGAGAAAGATTGCGTTTCGGGCACGAATTTCGCGGTCTGGGCGCCGCATGCACAGAGCGTCTCGGTAATGACCTCAAAAACCGGCTGGGACGAGGAGCTTCCGCTGCAGCCCTCTGAGGCTGACCCCGGCATCTGGGAGGTCTTTGTTCCCGGCGTGGGCGAGGGCGACGTGTACCGCTATGTGGTTCTCGGCGCGGACGGCGGACGTCGGCTGAAATCCGACCCCTACGCATTCCTTTCCGAGCTGCGTCCGGCCAACGCCTCCATCGTCATGCCGCTGGACAGCTACGTCTGGAACGACGCGGAGCATCAGGCGAAGAAGGAGAATAAAACCGTCCGGGATCGCCCCATGGCCATCTATGAGGTCCATCTGGGCTCATGGAAAAAGGACTTTAAGGGCGAAGACGACTACATGGGCTTCCTCAACTACCGGGATCTGGCGGACCAGCTGGCGGAATACGTCAAATGGATGGGCTTTACCCATGTGGAGCTCATGGGCATCTGCGAGCATCCCTTCGACGGCTCCTGGGGGTACCAGGTCACCGGCTTCTACTCCCCGAACAGCCGTCACGGCAAGCCGGACGACCTGCGCTATCTGATCGACCGGCTGCACCAGGCCGGGATCCAGGTGATCCTGGACTTCGTTCCCGCGCATTTCCCCAAGGACAGTTACGGCCTGGGCGAGTTTGACGGCTCGCCGCTGTACGAATCCGCCGACCCGCTGCGGGCGGAGTACCCGGAATGGGGCACCTTCGCCTTTGACCACGGCAAGCCCGAGGTGCGCTCCTTCCTGATCTCCAGCGCCTTCTACTGGATCCGGGAGTTCCACATCGACGCCCTGCGCGTGGACGCGGTAGCGGCCATGCTGTACGCCAGCTTCTCCCGCTATCTGTGGCGGCCCAACGTCCACGGCGGCAACATCAACCTTGAGAGCGAAGGCTTCCTGAAGCAGCTGAACGAGGCAGTCAACGAGCTGACCCCGGCCTACATGATCGCGGAGGACTCCTCCACCATCGCCGGCATCACCGACCCCGTCAGCGAGGGCGGCATCGGCTTCAACTTCAAATGGGACATGGGCTGGATGAACGACACCCTTCGCTACATCGGCGTCGAGCCGAAGTACCGCGAGGGCATGCACAAGGTCCTGACCCACACCGCGGACTATGTCTTTGAGGAGGATTTCGTCCTTCCGCTGAGCCACGACGAGGTCGTCCACCTGAAGAAGTCTCTGCTGCAAAAGGCCCCCGGCACGCCCGAGGAGCAGCTGGAGGGGCTCAAGACCCTGCTGACCTGGCAGTTTACCCATCCCGGCAAGAAGCTCCTCTTCATGGGCCAGGAGTTCGGACAGGAGGCAGAATGGTCCGAGGCCAAGTCCCTCGACTGGAAGCTGGCTGACAAGCCCGACCACCGCGACATCCTGCTCAGCGTGCAGAAGCTGCTGAAGCTGTACAAGCAGTATCCTTGCCTGTACAGCGACTCCCGCGACGAAAAGACCTTCGAGTGGGTCAACCGCAACGACAAGGAGCGGAACATCCTCTCGTTTATCCGCCGCAACCCCTGGAACTATAACGGCGCGATCCTGGTGATCTGCAACTTCTCCGACAAGTGCTACCCCTACTACACCGTAGGCGTGCCCTGCGAGGGAAGCTATGAGCGGATCTTCAGCACCTGCGAGGCGGCCGAGGAGGCCGAGGCCCCCGGGAGAGAGAAGCTGCGCCTGGCAAAGGAAGAGGAGTGCGATAAGCTGCCCTTCTGTCTCCAGTTCGAGCTGCGGCCATTCGAAGCCGTGCTCTTCGCCTTCCCCGGATAACAGGAGAAGCGTTTTCCGAAGGCCTCTTTCATCAAGGGGACGGCCTTCGCGGACACGAACAGTTCCATTTTGATAAAAACCCGGTAAAGCGGACGGTCCGCTTTACCGGGTTTTTTATGCACCGGAGGCTGATCGCCCGAATCTGCGGGATCCGCAGCATTTTGTATCACAAGAATGCTTCCTCTCTCCGTTGACAATGAAAGCCGATTGTGATATATTGATTTTTGTGAAAAGTCAATAAAACTCTTCGCGGTTATTCCGAATTGACTGGGCAATTATACAAAGCTGGCTCTTGCTATTTGAGCCAAAAAGGAGGAATTATGGCAAACGCGTATTTCACCATCAAACGGCCTGAGAACGACGCTTTCGATTAGTGACATATATTTCACCAAATAATAGAAAACAGCGGCAGCCTTCATGGAAGGCTACCGCTGTTTAGTTTTTCTGACGGGATGATTCTTGTCTTTCTCTGTTTGGTATTTCTCATAGATTCCGTCTCACTGACGCTTCGGCTCGGTCACGCTCTGGTGACCGGGCCGAAAAGCCAAGCAACGCCGTGCAGGATGCTGCCGACTTCAATGAGACCTTCATGACGGAGATAAAGCTGCAGGGTCATTTCCAGGGTCTCCACCTTCAGACAGTAGTTGGGCTGGTTTTCATTTGCCTCGGGGTCGGTATCGACCTCGAGCACGGTGCCCACGAACAGAATATGGGCACTCTCCTCAAAAGGCTCCCCCGCATCCTTCGGAGGAAAGGTCCCCATGGGAATCATGGAGGGAACGGCCATCTTGGAACCGGCGGCATACATAGCCTCCGCCGTGGAGTAGACGTCTACTTGGCTGCCGATGCCATAGAGCTCAACCTTGCAGCATTCTCCATCCTGCAGATCAAAGTCCGTGCCGTCCTCGGCAAAGATGTTGACGGGGATTCCGGACTCGGCCGTCTCCAGCCGGGCCATCTGCCCATCCTCACAGTCCGCAAAGTAACGAAAAACAAACTTGCTCATTCAATATCCTTCTTGGGTACTCCACCTTTAGCGTTGATCTTCGCAGTCGGATTATCCCGAATCAGGTTGCTGTACTGAGCAGAGTAGAAGATGCTCATAAATAGCATGTTGACTAGGTTGTACGTAGCGCTCGATCTTTTCGAGACAGCCACCATAGCCAGCTTGATATCGTCAGCAGTCACGTCCGACATATACATATCACCAAGCGGTTTGACTATGTAGTTTTTAACTGCAAGACGATAGCCTTTCAATTATTTCGACGAAAGCTGCTATCAGATGATCAGCGGCTACCGGAAGAGATTTACGGCGCCGGCGGAATGGAAAGGAAAGCACTTGGAGCTCACGTTCGGCGGGGCTGCGCACGAGGCAATGGTCTATGTGAACGGAGCAAAGGCGATGACCCACGCCTGCGGCTACACCGCGTTTTCAATAGACCTGACAGACAGACTGCGTTACGGAGAAGAGAACCTCATCGCCGTGCGCCTCGACAGCTGCGAAAGTCTGAATATCCCGCCCTTCGGACACGTGATCGACTACATGACCTACGGCGGCCTCTACCGCGAGGTTTTCCTCGTGGTGACGGAGCGGGCGAGGTTTGCTGACGTGTTCCTTCGCACGGAAGGAAGCGCGGATGCGCCGGAACTCGTGACCAGCCTGGAAACCGAAAACCCGGATGGCCGCGATCTGCGCGTCCGCCAGCAGGTACTGGACGGCGAGAGCGTGCTGTTTTCCTGCGAAACCCCTCTGGCTGAGCAGCTGCGTCTGGATGTACCCGGGGTCACGCTCTGGAGCCCGGACTGCCCGAAGTTATATACGGTGTGCACGGAACTTGCGGACGCTGCGTCCGGAAAGATCCTGGACCGCGTGGACATAAGGTTCGGCTTCCGCTTCGCGGAATTCCGCGCGGACGGGTTCTATCTCAACGGGGAAAAGCTGAAGATCGTCGGACTCAACCGCCATCAGAGCTATCCCTACGCCGGTTACGCGATGCCTGCGTCCATGCAGGCCTTCGACGCGCGCATCCTGAAGGAAGAACTCGCGCTGAACGCGGTCAGAACTTCGCATTACCCGCAGTCGCACGCGTTTCTCGACGCCTGCGACGAGCTGGGCCTGCTTGTGTTCACGGAGATCCCGGGCTGGCAGAACATCGGCGACGCGGCCTGGCAGGACCAGGCCGTACGCAACACCGAGGAGATGGTGACCCAGTACCGCAACCACCCTTCCATCATCCTCTGGGGCGTGCGGGTCAACGAATCGCAGGACAACGACGGCCTCTACGCGAGAACCAACAGCGCCGCGCACCGGCTAGACCCGTCGCGGCAGACCGGCGGCGTCCGCTATCTCAAGAAGAGCAGCCTGCTCGAAGACGTCTATACGTACAACGACTTCCTGCACAGCGGAGACAACCCCGGCTGTGACCCGAAAAGAGCCGTCACGAGCGACATGGCCAAAGGCTATCTCGTGACCGAATACTGCGGCCACATGTACCCGACGAAGCCATACGACGACGAGGAGCAGCGCACGAACCACATGCTGCGCCATGCGAAAGTCCTGAACGATATCGCGAAGGAAAGCGATATCGCCGGCAGCCTCGGCTGGTGCCTGTTCGATTACAATACGCACAAGGATTTCGGTAGCGGCGACCGCATCTGCTACCACGGTGTGACGGACATGTTCCGCAACGCCAAGCTCGCCGCGGCTGTCTATGCCGTGCAGGGCAAAGATACGATACTCGAAGTATCGTCCTCCATGGACATCGGCGAGCATCCGGCGTCGAACCGCGGGGCTGTCTGGATCGTCAGCAACGCCGACAGCGTGCGCATGTATAAGAACGGCCGCCTGCTGAAGGAATACTTCCCGCAGGATTCGCCTTACAAGCATCTGGCGCACGGTCCCGTGATGGCCGACGATTTCATCGGTAACGCGCTTGAAGAAAACGAAGGCTTCCGCCCGAAGCAGGCGGAAGCCGCAAAGAAGATCTTAAATTATGTGGCGCTTCATGGGCAGGACCGCCTGCCGCCGGCCATCCTCGCGCAGGCCGCGAAGTGCGTAGCGCTATACGGGATGAAGCCGGACGACGCCGTGACGCTCTATCAGAAATACGTGGGCGACTGGGGCGGCGCCGCGACGGAATACCGCTTCGAGGCAATGAAGGACGGCAAAGTCGTAAAGACTGTCGTCAAGTCCCCAGCCAAGAAAGTGCTGCTCGACGTGAGGGTCAGCAGCGTGGAACTGACGGAGCGTGCCACGTACGACGTCTCCGCCGTACGCATCCGTGCAATCGACGAAAACGGCAGCGTGCTCCCCTTCTTCAGCGAGCCTCTGTTTTTCGAAACAGAAGGGCCCATTGAACTGATCGGACCGCATGCTGCTTCCTTAAAAGGAGGCATGGGCGGGACCTACGTAAAAACGCTCCGCGGCAAGACCGGCGAAGCGTCGCTTACGATACGTTCTCTTCAGGCGGAACCGGTCACGGTCCGGTTTACGGTCACGGACGGGCGGAAGGCGCAGCTGTAACAAACGACTGCGGCGGCAACAAGAACTGCCCGTTTTCGATCGTCGTCCCGTTGATCGTGTAGATCACCTGTCTTCCTTCCAGTAAGCCGGACGTCCAGCTTGCAGGCTCCGGTCCGGGGTTGATCGCCAGGATCAGCCCGCCTCTCCTATAAACGAAGGGCGCGTCCGCCTCCGCGCGGAGCACTTCGAAGTCCGCGTCTGCCTGCAGGTCTTCATGGGCGTGGCGCAGGGCGGTCAGCCTGCGGGTCTCGGAATACAGCGAGTCCGGATCTTCCGCCTGGTCCGCCACGCAAGGCGCGTCCGGAGCGGGGTCCTGCGGCAGATAGAGATCCTCTGCGGGTCCCGCCGAGAAGCCCATGTTCGGGCTGCGGCCCCACTGCATCGGCGTCCGGCTGCCAGTCCGGTCATAGCCGCCTTCTTTCGTCCGCACGTCGAGATAGCGCATGCCGATCTCGTCACCGTAGTAGATGAATGGCACGCCCGGCATCGTCAGCAGGAAGGCATACGCGAGCTTCAGTTCCGCTGCGGACAGCGTCCTCGCGGGGCGGGGCGTATCGTGATTGCAGGTGATCATCGAGATGTAGCCGTTCGCCCTCGTCTGCTCGTATTTGGGCATATAGTCCTGCAGAAAGCGCCGGATATCGCCGCCGGCACCGCACAGGAAATAGCTGTGGTCGCCGCCCTCGGTCTCGTAATCGCGCAGCAGCGTATTGTAGCCGTTGTAATGGTGGTCCAGATAGAAATCCATGTGGAAGCCCGCCTGATTGATGGCGGCGTACGGATTCGACCACTCGCTCACCATCGCAGCGTCCGGATAGTCTCTGTCCAGCATGTCGCGGACTTCTCTCCAGATCGCCGACGTAGCGCTCTTCGCGTCGTCGTCATTCTTGACCAGCGAATCTGCCATGTCCACGCGGAAGCCGTCGCAGCCTTGGTCCAGCCAGAAGCGCATGACGTCCTTCATGGCTTCCCTCGTCGCCAGCGCCTCCGGGGAATCGATCGCGGACATCCACGGTCTGTCCCGGTAGAGCCAGCCGTAGTTGAGCGCGGGCTGGGACGCGAAGAAATTGAGCATGTAGGCGCCTGCCCGGTCCGTCATCCCGGAGATATACGGCCGTCCCGCGATCCCTTCGAACGCGTGACCGGTCCAGATATACCGCCCCGAGTATTCGTTCGGTTCCGCCTTCGCGGACTCCTTGAACCACGGATGTTTGTCCGAGGTATGACCCGGCACAAGATCCAGCAGCACGCGGATCCCGCGCGCATGGGCCTCTTCGAACAACCTACAGAGATCCTCGTTCGTGCCGTAGCGCGGCGCGACTTTTTTATAGTCCCTTACGTCGTAACCCGCGTCCCGGAAGGGCGAATCGAAGCAGGGATTGATCCACAGCGCGTTGCATCCCAGGTCCCGGATATAATCCAGCCTGTCGATGATGCCCTGCAGATCGCCGATCCCGTCGCCGTTCGAATCCTGGAAGGACTGGGGATAGATCTCATAAAAGACCGCGTCTTTCAACCATTCCGGGGTCATAACTCCTCCTTGAACACCGCTATGCTGTAGGCGGGCAGAACCAGCGTGCCGTCGGCATAGGTGATCTCTTCTTCGTTCGTGTTCAGCACCGCGGCCAGGCTGAATCCGCCGGCAGACGCCGTCAGATCCTTTTCCTGCGTCTCGCCGCGCAGATTCATGACGATCAGCAGATCGCCGTACGTTTCGCTCCTTCTGTAGAACGCAGCCACGTTTTCGTCGCTGACGGCGTCCGCGCCTTCCGTGGTCCCGCGGGCGATCGCGGGGAAAGCGTTCCGCACGCGGATGACCTCTTTGAACCACCGCCACAGGGACAGGTCGTCCTGCATCTGGTCCGCAAGCGAAGGGAACCTCATCTTCACGTCGTCCATATCCGGCGGACCGGCGCAAAGATCCGGGTCGGCCGGGCCGTCGCTCCAGTACATCGGCGCGCGCTTGTTCTCGTCCTTGCCAGCCCCCTTCATGCCGATCTCCTCGCCGTAATAGACGAAGGAATTGCCTGTCATGAACAGGCTCATGGCGTAGGCCATCTTCGTGACCGGACCCTCGTCGCTGGTGTAATACCCTGCGCTCCGGCCCATATCGTGGTTCGTGTAGAACGGCGCGTCCACATATTCCGGATTGGCCGCGCTGTAGGCTTCCTGTGCCAGCAGCATGCCCTTGACGTAATCCGACGCCTGATAGGTGCTGTTGATGATCTTCGCGATAAAGCCTTCGTTGTTCGCGAACGGGAAATCGAAGAGCGAATCGATGCCGCTGCCGTACAGCTGCGCGATCTCCGCCCGGTTCGTCCAGGCTTCTCCCACGAAATAGCAGTCCGGGTCGATGCTGCGGCCCGTCTGGGTCAGCCACCGGAGGAATTCGACGTTTGCCTCCAGGTCCCCGGTGGCGTAGGACGTGACCGCGTCGAGCCGGAATCCGTCCACGCCTTTGCCCAGCCAGAACGCCATGATGTCGCGGATCTCTCCGCGCACGGCGCCGCTGCTTAAATTCAGATCCGGCATACCGTCCCAGAACCGCGCTTCGTAATACCATTCGGTGCCTTCGAGCGGCGCGTAACCGTCGCCGGACTTCCGGGTGAAATGGTA
>JAFZRG010000123.1 GCA_017619985.1 Bacillota bacterium
ACCGCTATTACGCGCAGTTCGAGCAGAAATACCTGGCGGAACAGCGCCGCAGCGAATTCCCCATCATCAACCAGATGCACGAGATCGAGACGCAGGCGGACTTCCCCACGTCTCTGTCCATCGGCATCGGCGTGGGCGGCAGCAGCTTCTCGCATATCCAGTCCCTGGCTGAGGAGGCCATGGATCTGGCGCTCGGCAGAGGCGGCGACCAGGTCGTCATCAAGCACGAGAGCGGCGATATCGAATATTTCGGCGGATCGCTGCCGACGGTCGAAAAACGGAACAAGGGCAGAGCCCGCATCATGGCCCACGCCCTGATGCAGCTCGTCAAGAGCTCCGACCGGGTCTTCATCATGGGTCACGCGAGACCCGACCTGGACTCCATCGGCGCCGCGATCGGCATGTACACCTTCGCCAAGAGCGCGGGCGTTTCCACCGACATCATCCTGGACAACGTGGGCACGGCCATCGACATCATCTACGAAGCAGCGCTGAAGACCGGCCGCTACAGCTTTATCAGCGGCGAAAAGGCGGAGCAGCTCGCGACGGAGAACACGCTGGTCATCCTCGTGGATTCCCACATCCCGGCGATCGCGGAATACCCGCCCATCCTGCAGCAGGTCAAGCGGATCGCGGTCATCGACCACCACAGAAAGTCGAAGGACGCCGTGGAGAACCCGACGCTGATGCACATGGAGACTTACGCGTCTTCCGCCAGCGAGCTCGTTACGGAACTGCTGCAGTACGCCGTGGACAAGAGCGACATCGACAAGTTCGACGCGGACGCGCTGCTGGCCGGCATCACGGTCGATACGAAGGGCTTCGCCATCAATACGGGCGTCCGCACGTTCGACGCTGCCAGCTGGCTGAGGCGCATGGGCGCGGATAACGCCAACGTGCGCAGTTTCTTCAAACTCAAGCTGGATTTCGTCAAGAAAAAGAGCAATATCATGGCGAACGCCGAGATCCTCGGCGGGGGCGTGGCGGTCGCCTACACGAAGGACAGTGACCCCGCCATGCAGATCCTGGTGGCGCAGGCCGCCGACGAACTGCTGGACGTGCGGGGCGTGCATACGGCCTTCGCGGCAGGCAGAGGCAAAGACCTGACGATGGTCTCCGCCCGTTCGCTCGGACAGGTGAACGTGCAGACCGTCATGGAAAAACTGGGCGGGGGCGGACATCTGAACATCGCTGCCGCGCAGGTGGAGGAAGGCCCGGAGGAAGCGATCGCCAGAGTCGTCTCCGTCATGAGAGAAGCCGGTCTTTTGTAGACCGGGTCACGATAGAAAGGAACCGATACTATGCAGGTCATTTTACTGAAGGACGTCAAAGGACAGGGCAAGGCCGGACAGGTCGTGAAAGTGAGCGACGGATACGCGCGCAACATGCTGTTCCCCAGAAAGCTGGCGATGGAAGCGACGCCTGCCAACATGAAGGTCCTGGAGAGAGAAAGAGAAAAGATCGAGGCGCAGAGAGCGATCGACAAGCAGGTCGCTGAGGAGATCAAAGCGAAGATCGAAGCGAAGACCGTCAAAGTCGTCTCCAAGGCCGGTGAGAACGGCCGCCTGTTCGGTGCGGTCACGTCCAAGGACATCGCGGAAGCGATCCAGAAGGAATTCCTCGTGGAACTGGACAAGAAGAAGATCGACCTCGACGCACCGATCAAGCAGACGGGCATCACGGAAGTGACCCTGAAGCTCTTCCCCGGCGTGCAGGCGAAGTGCAAAGTAGACGTGGAAACGGAATAAACGCGGAAGGTGCAGAAAATGAGCCAGATGGAACGCATCCCGCCTCACAGTGACGAGGCGGAAAAAAGCGTGCTCGGCGCCGTCCTGATCGATCAGGACGCGTTCTATGCGGTCTCGGAGATCCTGAAACCCGACGATTTCTATCCCGAGAGCCATAAGGAGATCTATCGCAGCATGATGGATCTGTACTCGCGCAGCGAGCCTATCGACGCCGTCACCGTGTCGGAGAGCTTAAAGCGCAGAAACAGCCTGGAAGCCGTAGGCGGCCGGGCATATATCGCTTTTTTGTCCACCGTCGTGCCGACGACAGCGAACGCGGCGCAGTACGCCCGCATCGTGGCGGAAAAGGCCATGCTGCGGCGGCTGATCACGGCCGCTTCGGACATCGTGGAAAAGAGCTACGAAGAGAAGCTCGAGGCCGACAAGGTCGTCGATTACGCGGAAGCAACGATCTTCGACGTCGCGAAGACGAAGCAGACGACGGAATATTCGGATCTGCGCGACGTTCTGAGCACGAACCTCGAAACGATCAAGGAGGCGAGAGCGCAGGGCGGCGCGATGCCGGGCCTCGCCACGCACTTCAAGGATCTGGACAGCAAGCTGAACGGTCTGCACAAATCCGACCTGATCATCATCGCGGCCCGTCCGTCCATGGGCAAGACCGCGCTCGCCCTGAACATCGCCCAGAACGTGGCGATGAAGGACGATAAGAGGGTGGTCATCTTCTCTCTGGAAATGGCGAAGGAAGCTCTCGGCAACCGTCTCATCGCCATGGACGCCAGGGTGAACAGCAAGAAGCTGGAGAGCGGCGACCTGACCGACGAAGAACTCGACGACGTCCTGGAATCCATCGGGCGCATGTCCGAAAAGGACATCATCATCGACGCGACACCGGGTATCGGCGTGATGGAGATGCGCAACAAATGCAGGCGCATCAACGCGCAGCGCAGGATAGACCTCATCATCGTGGACTATCTGCAGATCATGTCCGCGGACATCCGCGGCGAGAGCCGCCAGCAGGAAGTCTCCACGATCTCCCGCTACTTAAAGCAGCTGGCCAGAGAGATGGAATGCCCCGTCGTCGTGCTGTCCCAGCTTTCCCGTTCGTCGGAAAAGCAGCAGGCGCACCCGCGCAGGCCCATCCTTTCCGACCTCCGCGATTCCGGCGCCATCGAGCAGGACGCCGACGTGGTCATCTTCCTGCACAGGGAAGACTACTACAACAAGGATGTCGAAGATAAGCAGAGAAACGTATGCGAAGTGATCATCGCCAAGCAGAGAAACGGTGAGACGGATACGGTCACGCTTACGTGGATCCCGCAGTTTACGAAGTTTGCAAACCGCTACACGGGCGACGCGATCCCCGAATAGGCAGTCATGGAATACAACAGACAGAACGTCTCCAACTATTATCTGTACGATACGCAGGTCGAGAACCTCTTTCTCGCGGAATATATGGCGTCGGCTCCCGGCGAATACGTCAAGGCGTATCTGCTGGCGTCCATGTACGCCCAGCTGAACATGCCCGCGGACGACCGCATGATCGCCCGCGCAGTCGGCATGGCTCCGGAAAACATGCCGGAATGCTGGTCGTACTGGGAAGGCCGCGGCGTCGTTCGCCGCATTTACGCGGATCCCGAGGACAGAGACAGTTACAGCGTCGAATTCGTGAACTTGAAGGAAGAGGTCTTCGGGTCACGCGAACCGTCGGGAAAGAAGGCTGCGGCCGCGCGCATGGACGACAAGGAACTGGCGAGACTGTACCGCGACGTGGAAGCCGCTGCCGGCCGCATGCTGGAAGCGACGGAACCCGAAGAGATCGCGTCGTGGCTCTCCGAATACGCCATGACCCCGGAGTTCATCCTCTGCGGGTATAGATTCTGCGCTGCCAGGCGCAGGAGCACGCGCTGCCGCTACGTCGGCACCGTGCTGAAGGACTGGAAATCCAAGGGGCTTTCGAATCCCGCCCAGGTCGAGGAATACCTGCAGGGCATGGACCGTCATTACGATCTGCAGCGCAGGATCTTCAAGGAGCTCGGCTTCACCCGCTCTGCGACCGAAGAGGAAAAGCGCATCATGAACAAGTGGTTCGACGAATACGGCTTCGACCTGGATAAGATCCGCGAAGCCTGCGGCAAGACAGCCGGCATCGCGAATCCGAACATCAATTACGTGGACGCCGTGCTCACCGCCTGGTTCAAAGAGAGCGGCAGGGCGCCCGAAGACGACGCGCAGCTGCTGACGGCAAAGATCGAAAAGCTCTACGAGCAGGACCGACTGCGGAACGCGGAAAAAACAAAACAGATCCGTTCCGAGATCTTCACGAAATTGCCAAGGATACGGAGTATCCTGGAAGAGATCCGGACATGCAGTTTCGACGCGTCCAAGTACCTGCTGATGGGCGAATCCGGCAAGGCGCCCGCCGCCAGGGAACGCGCGAAGATCGAGGCGCTGAGAAAAGAGCGCGATGACCTGCTGGCCCGCGCGGGATATCCCGTGAACGCGCTCGAGACCATCTACACCTGCAGCAAATGCAGGGATACGGGTCAATTGGAAGACGGCAGCCGCTGTTCCTGCTACAGGGATAAGATGCGCCTGCTGACGAACCGAGAAGGAAGAGAATGACGGAAGAGAAACCTGTAAATCAGAATATGGAGAATACCGCGCCGCTGGATCAGGAAGGCGTCCGCAAGGAACTGGACGAACTGGTGCAGAGCAAGCTGGAACAGCTCGATGAGAAACTGGACGTGCAGGCATTCGAGGACGAATTCAGCGCGAAGGCCCGTCAGCTGCAGAAGGCAAAGGAGAAGCACTACCAGCGCAAGGGCAGAAGAAGGAGCGAAGAGACCGGCCGCGATTCCGAGCACGGCAGGGTGTACGCGGCAGCATCCGCAGCAGCCAGAAAGATCGCTTCGTACCGGCCTGTGGGCGAAAGCTTCCTCCACCGGACCTGGCGCCTCGTGCGGCAGCTGAAAGCGGCCCGCCGCGATATGGCCGGCAAGGACTGGATGACCCGCGAGAGGCGCAGCGCCGCCTATGCGGCCTGCGTGGACGATTGCTGGGGTCCCGTCATAGATGGCTGGGACAGCATCTGGACGTGCGCCTGGAATTTCCTGGCCCGTCTGGCGGAAGACTCGTGGGATCTGTGCCTCATCGTCGCAGACGCCGTGATCGCCGCCGTTTACTACCTCGGCAGTTTCTTCTACTACATCTGGGATCTGCTCTGGGACGTGCGCTACTGGATCGAGCAGCACAAGCGCTCGCTCGTGACCGCTTTCACCATGCTGGTCGTGATCGGCGCGGCTTCGTTCGTGCTGATCAAATCGTCCACGGCATACGAATACAGTTACCACGGCAAACTGCTGGGCACTGCCCGGAGCGTGGATGACGTGTACAGGACCATCGAC
>JAFZRG010000124.1 GCA_017619985.1 Bacillota bacterium
GGGTCTCCGGTGTCTGGACATTGGACATGTGGCACTACTCGGGCGGCTACTGGAAAGTGGGCAATAAAGGCAGCGAGCAGATCCGCATCGAAGACCGCGACATCGTGTCGCTCGACAGCTACCTGCAGGCCAATCAGCAGGCCGTTTTCACCGTCGCCGTGACCCCGGAGATCGCGGATCTGATCTCGCAAGGCGTGCGCGGCACGGACTGGCAGGTCGCGTTCGCGAACTACCGCTGGCGGGACTGCTCCCTGCTGTTCGCCGAAAGCGCGCCGGACAGCATCACGCTCAAGGACGGGAACAAGATCGAATTCGCGGCGACACCGGTCTTTCATTTCAACAACAGCGGCGCTTCCCTGCGCGATTACGTCCCCGGCATGGCGGTCACAGTGCCGCTCGTCGACAAGATGTGGGGCTGCAACATCTACTCGGTGTTCGGCAACGGCCGCTCCGCGGTGCAGGGGCTGGGGTATTACAGCGAGGATGACCCGTCCGACACCGGCAGCAACGCCATCCATCCTTCGTTTATCACGGGGAAGAACGGCGCGTTGGAAGCGGGCCATCCCATCACGTTGGGCACGGACGTCGTGGATTCGGCCGGCTACAGCATCGGCAGCGGCACGTTCGCCGCGGCCGGCGCGTGCGGGCTGCATTTCGAGTTTCCGGTAAGCCTGGTGTTTACCGATCTGCGTACGCCCGGTCCCGGAGAGGGATCCGGGGATGAACCGGGCGATCCAGGCGATCCGGGGACCGGCGGAGATCCAAACGACCCGGGGACCGGAGGAGATCCCAATGATCCGGGGACCGGAGGAGACCAGCCCGGGCCTGCGGAACCGGAGGATCCGGGCGATCCGGCCGATCCGGCCGATCCCGTCGATACGACAGCGGTCACGGGTCTTGACGCGATCCTGGAACTGCCGCAGATCTCCTACGTGGGTCACGGCGTGCCGGCGAAAGACTGCTCGCTCTATGAAGTCGACGGAAACACGGTGAACGCCGCGCGGGCGGCGGAGCTCGGCCTCGGCAGCAGCAGCTTCGCCATCGTGCAGAAAGGCGCCGGCAGCATCCGCAAGTCCGGCAGGACAGGAGCGGTCGTGACGTTTACGAAACCGGGCACGTTCCAGGTGAGGCTGACGGCGACGGCGGAAAACGGCCTGAAGGACACAGACACCGGGACCATTCAGATCCTGAAGACGCCGTATGTCATGGCGGACGTGGGCGGCGTGCAGAAGGAGAACCGCAAACAGACGCTGGGCATCACCGTCGCGCAGGATCCGGTCAGACCCGTCGGCAAGCTGACGGTGCGCCTGACGGAGCCGGAAAGCGGCGAGACCATCACCGTTTCCAAGGTGTTCGGCGGCGCGGAAAAAGCGCCTGCCAACACGGCGCACATCAAGTACCGCAGCCTGTCCGACAGCGGGTCGGATGCGTATTTCCTGTGCACGGAACTCGATTTCCTGACGAAATGGCACGAGGCGAAGACGCTTTCCTACGAAGTATACGCGGAAGATGCCGCAGGCAATACGGACACCGCTGCCGGCACGTTCGACGTGGCGCCGGACCGGCCGCCGCAAGCTGCGATCGGACTCGAGGACGTGTATTACCGCAGGGAGGGCAGCAACACCGCATCCATCACAGCGGAGTGCCTGTCTTCTTCGGACGGCGATGCCCTGCAGCGGACGTGGCAGTTTAAACCGGAAGGCGGAAGCTGGCATGACCTGACCGCGGTGCCCGGGTATCAGGACCTGAGCTTCGGCAGCGGCAAGCAGGTGAGTTTCGACAAGACCGGCGTCGGGCCGTTTGCGGTGCGGCTGACGGTCAGAGACAACTGGACCGAGGAGACGCTGCCTGAATACGTGACCGAGGCGGATCACCTGTCGGCGAGCGCGGAGAAGAGTTCGCGGGTGGACAACGTCGCGCCGCGGGTCAGTCTGGACCTGCTGCGCACGGAGACGGCGGAGATCTTCATCCTGACGGAGAGCGACAAGATGCGCGAAGACGTGCTGGCCGCTGCGCCGGGTCTGAAGGCGGCCCTGCTTTCCGAAGGCATCGCGGCGGAGGTCCGCACGGATCACCGTCAGGCGAAAGAAGATGATGAGACAGGCAGGCTCACGGAACTGACCACCGGCGGCGCCGGCGCGTACGATTACCGCAGCGACGACCGGCAGCTCTACAGCAGCGCGTTCAGCGGCATGTGGGACGGCGGCAACCTCGTCTGCGACGGCCGGTACAGTTATCTGCTGCTGCCCACCGTGCAGACCTATTCCGCGGACCCGAAGTACAGCATCCACACCTATCCCTTTACGCTCACCGCGCGGGACGCATCCGGCAGGACCGTCTGGACGACGACCGTCACGCGGAGCATCCTCGACAGCCAAACAGATCTGCGCGACGCCTCCTGGGGCTTCGACGCGGACGGCACATATCTTTACCTGGCGGACGGCGGGAAGACAGCCCTGTTCGACATCCGCACGGGCACGTACGTCGCCACGCTGGGGCAGACGCTGGGCAGCTTCAACCTGACCGGGCCGGACTGCATCTACACTTTCAAAGACAGCGGCATCTACCGCATGCCGAAAGGCGGCGGAACGCTGAAATGCGTGTATGCAGGCGATATCAGCTGCCCGGTCCTTCTGGGTGGCGCCGTGCATTTCCTGCTGAAAGCGGATCTCGGCAAAAGTCTCGGCCTGTACCGAGGCATATTCGATCCGGACAACGGCTCGGTGCGCTGCAGCCTGCTCGAGGGCTCGCTCGAAGGGTATGCGGCGGATGCGCAGGGCCTCGCCATCGACGTGGGCGGAGCGGTCTTCGCGTACGCCGGGAGCAATGCGTACTGTTTCGGAGCGGACGATATGCTGATCCGGGTCATTCCGCTGAGCTCGTCCGGCCATTCGCGCGCGGTCTTCCCCGTCTGGACCGGAAACGGTCTGGTGAAGTACGTCGCGCAGACCGGCTACGTACGTCATCCGCAGAACTACGAGGTCTGGTGCCGGTGCAGCGGCGTGTATACGGACGAGTCCTACAGCGACCGCCGTACGAAGGAAGACAACTATCCGAACTACGGTGACCCGGTCGTGTTCGCCGCCGTGGATGAAAACGGCGCCGTCGGCATCTATCTGGGCGGCAGCTACGTGTATTCCACGGGCGTGCGCTATCTGGACCCCGTGCTGTTCACGTTCAACGGCAGTTTCCGCAACCCTCTGGGCTTCGATATGGAGCATGGTTACCGGAGCATACGGTATCTGTGTTCGACCGCGAATCTGAACGGCACGGCGGATATTAAACAGATCGTGCACGCGGCGGAAAGCCGCGCAGACGAGGAGGAGCGGCTGATCGCGAAGCATCTGTCCGGCGAAGCGAACTACACGTATTATCTGTCCCTGGACGGAGAACAGCAGCCGCAGGGGATCACGGCAGCCGTCGACCGGATCGCGGCTGCGGTCAGGGCCATGCAGCAGGAGGGCGAAAACGCCGCGGTGCTGAGCGGCAGCCTGTCGCGCGGCATCAGCCTGGCGCCGGATACGACGTACTATTACGAGTACGAGACGACCGCTTCCTCGGACATCCTTTCCGTCGAGGCGGAGACCGCAAGGCCTGCAGGCATGCCGGCGTCCGGCGGCGGTTACCGCGTGACCGCCAGCCACATCGAGAACTTCGACGATACCGCCGTGGAACCGTTCTTCAAAGCGGACGTGACCGCCATCAGCGGCGGGCGCTATCAGATCGGGCATCTGCTCACGAAGTCTTCCGACTCCGCGTACGTGCAGAGCGGCACGTCGAAACCGGTCACGTTCACAGTGCCGCAGGGATACCGGGCAGTCTTTAGCGTGGATTACGACTATTCCTGCGATTCCCAAGATCCCGGCGCAAAACGCCTGCTGCTGAGCAGGGACGGCGGGCCGGCGGTCGTGCTGGACATCCCCTCGGCAGGCCTGACCCGCAGCAGCGGCACATACATGCACGCAAGCCTTCTGGAATGCGGCACCTACGTGCTCGACTGCGCGCTGAAGGAGCGCACGAAATCGTCCGGCAGGACGTGCACATTCTGGCTCGACAACCTGAAGGTGCTGCTCGTGCAGGAAGGCGGCGCGCAGGATCCGGCAGGCATGCAGACACTGGCGGCCCGCTCTTCCGTGAGCGGGGACGGCGCGGTGAAGCGGGTCACGGGCAGCTTTACGACGCCGCAGCAGGTCTCGCATTTCGGGATCTATCCCGCGCAGAGAGTGACGGGGCTGAACAACGCGTTCGCGTCGGTCTCCGAGGAGACGAGCGGCTACACGAAAACTGCGTTGCTCAGTCTGGACCTTCCCGCCGGGCGGCAGGCGCTGTACGCCGTGCTCACCGGGACGGGCAGAGGCGGGTCATACATGTCGTCCGCCGGCAAGACGCGCTACTACAACGCGAACTGGTACCTGGACGACGTCCTGCAGGGCACCCACACGAAGGAACGCAATGGCAGTCTGACGCTGTACGAACTGCCGGAGGAAGCGCGCTTCGTCTGGAAGGGCCTGCAGGGAGAGCATGTCCTGAAGGCGACTGTGAACACGAATTACGGCGGAAAGGCTTCGTTTACAGGGCTGCAGCTCTATGTGAACAACGAAGGGGCAGCAGTGCCTGCGGCTCTGCAGCAGGGGCGGTTCTTCGAAGAGGGGAACGCGCTCTACGCGGAAGATCTGGTGTTTGCCGGAAGCGGCCGCGTGAGCTTTGCCGCGCCGGAAGGTACGGTCGTCCGCAATCTGCGCATCTACAGCGTCAGCGGCAGCACGAAGGTGACCGCGCTGAACTGCGGCTTCAGGACGCAGGCGGATCTGGCAGGCTGGAGCGGAGCGGCGTCCCATGCGAAGATCGAGCCGTTCCGGAGCGAAAAAGAGGAACCCGCCAGGGTCTACGACAAGGGCGAGACCATCCAGTATCAGGTCTGTTACGGCGACTTCGAGCACGATCCGTCCAAGAAGCAGCACTGGGTCTATACCCACGAGCCTCTGAGCGACGGCCTGTGGCCGCAGGCGGGCAAAGACCTGTCCGCGCCGGTCACGAAGTTCTACGTCGACGGCAAATACACGGCCACGCACTGGCAGGAGGACTCCACGGGCGATCCTTCGTACGATAAGGAATCGAACCGGATCGAGATCACGTTCTACATCAACAGCGGGCCGCAGACCGAACCGGGCAACAGCGCGCCGAAGATCACGTCCATCCGGACGGATCCGGCGGCGGTCAAACAGGGCAATACGTATACGGTCAGGGCCGGTGTGGATGACAAGGACAAGGATCCGCTCAAGGTGACGGTCGAATTGTACAGGGATTCGGGCAGCAAGCCTGTCGCCGCAAAGACGGTGACCGATCTGAAACCGGACGGCGCGGGCAAATATCCGGACGTCGTGCTGTCCGGGCTGCCCAAGGCGGAGCCCGGCACCTACGATATCGTGGTGACGGTACGCGACGCGAAAGCCGCGGACGTGCAGTCGCTGCGGTTCAAGGTGAAGGAGGAGCGTTCCCTGACGGGCACCGTGACCCACACAGCCGCCTGGGAGTCGAACCGCCTGGCGTGGAACGAGGCCAAGAAGGGCACGGCTGCCGTGCGGCCGGCCAACATGTTCTGGCCCGGCGAAGTGCTGGTGCTGAACGCGCCGTGCACGGGCGAACCGGTCTCCGTGGACGCGCAGATCCTGCAGTTTCCGCAGTATACGGCAAGGCTCAGCCGGGGCGCGGCAGGCGCGGACGGCAGACCCGTCTTCACCGGTCAGCTATGGCACAGCTCCATGCTGCAGACCATAGGCACGGCCAAACCCGTGGCGGCGAACGTGCAGTTCACCGCGCGGTACGGCGACGGCAGCACGCTCACCTGGGATGTGCCGATCGTTTTCGACCAGTCGAATGGATCATATTACCAGCTGCACAGAAACTATTAAGATAACGGAAGCCGGGCCTTCGGGCCCGGCTTCCGCATGCAGCGGGTCACGCTTCCGTCCCTGCGATCGGTTGCTCCGCATATCCTTCTTTGATATAATAATTTTTATGGAAAACCGCATCCATATCGACAACCGGCAATTCCTGAAGACGCTTCTGGCGATCGCTGTGCCCATCGCGCTGCAGAACCTGATCTCCAGTTCGTTCTTCCTCGTGGACACCGTCATGGTGGGCAAGCTGGGCGAACTGGCGCTCACCGGCACGGGGCTCGCCACGCAGGCGTTCTCTGTGCACTGGATGATGATCTTTGGCTTCTGCACGGGCTGCAGCACGTTCTACAGCCAGTTCTGGGGCACGAGGGATCTTCCCAATATCCGCAAAGTTGTCGGTGTCGCGTGGACGTTCTGCATGGGCGCGAGCCTGCTGTTCTTCTGCGCGTGCGCGTTCGCGCCGCACCGGGTGATGTCGCTGTTCACGGACGACCTCACAGTCAACAGCGTCGGCACCGGCTACCTGCGGATCGCGGCCATCAACTTCCTGCTAGTCGCGGCGGCTCAGCCCCTGGTCGTGGCCCTGCGCTCGACGCAGCAGACGAAGATCCCCCTGTACATCACGATCATCACGTTCTTCATGAACACCGTTCTGAACTACGCGCTGATCTTCGGCCACTTCGGCCTGCCACGCATGGAAGTGAGGGGCGCCGCGCTCGCGACGGTCATCAGCCGCGTCATCGAACTGCTTGCGACGGTCTGGTTCGTCTACGGGCGGAACAACGTGCTCGCCGGCAAACTCAAAGACTTCTTCGCGTTCGACAAGGACTTCCTCGTAAGGGTCCTGACGAACGCGGCGGCGACCACGTTCAACGAAACGCTCTGGAGCGCCGGCATGGCGGCTCAGAACGCGGCCTACGGCCGCATGGGGGTCACGGCGTTCGCGTCGTACAAGGCGGCGAGCTCCATCGCGGAATTCTTCCTGATGTCCTGCTTCGCGACCTCTGCGGCGGCGCTCATCCTGCTGGGCGAACAGCTCGGCCAGGGCAATTACGATTACGCCAAGGCGCTGGCCCGAAAGCTGCTGCACGCCGGCCTGATCTTCTCCGTGTTCATGGCGACGCTCATGTACGTCTGCCGCGGGCCCTTCATCGGCCTGTTCACGCTTACGGACGAAGCGAGGCTCTGGACGAACCGCATCCTGCTGATCACGGCGCTGTCCCAGCCGCTGCAGAATCACAACGCGTTCCAGATCGTCGGCACGATGCGCAGCGGCGGCGACGCGAAATTCGCGGCGATCTGCGAAGTGGCGACCGTGTGGCTCCTCCGCGGGCCGCTGGCCTTCCTCGGCGCGCTCGTCCTCAAACGGCCCATTTACCTTGTGGTGCTGCTCTGCGAAGCGGAGAGCGTCATCAAAGGCATTCTCGTATCCGTCCGCTACC
>JAFZRG010000125.1 GCA_017619985.1 Bacillota bacterium
AGAAAGGAACGAACCATGGGAGGATTCTTCGGAATAACATCCAATAAAGACGTAGTCCTGGACGTGTTCTTCGGCACGGACTACCATTCGCATCTGGGCACGAAGCGCGGCGGCATGGCCGCCTGGGACCCGGAGCTCGGCCTGCAGCGCGAGATCCACAACATCGAGGATTCGCCGTTCCGCACGAAGTTCAACCACGTGCTGTACGAGATGAAGGGCACTTCTGCTATCGGCTGCATCTCCGACACGTTCCCGCAGCCCCTGCTCATACGCTCGAACCTCGGCGTCTATGCCATCACGACCATCGGGGTCATCAACAACGCACCGGACCTGATCGACAACTATCTGTCCTTCTCCGGCGGCCACTTCGACGTCATGACCGGCGGCCAGGTGAACGGCACCGAGCTGATCGCAGCTCTCATCAACCAGAAGAGCACGTTCGAGGAAGGCATCTGCTTCGCGCAGAAGAGCATCGAAGGCACCGCCAGCATCCTGATCCTGAAGGACGACGGCAGCCTGATCGCCGCCCGCGACCGGGTCGGCAGGCTCCCCGTCAAGATCGGCAAAGATGAGAACGGCTACGCCGTCTCGTTCGAGGATTTCGGATATCAGAAGCTCGGTTACGAAGACTATAAAGAACTGGGACCCGGAGAGATCGTCGAGATCACGCCCAAGGGCGTGAAGCAGCTGAAGGCACCGGGCAAGAAAAAGCGCATCTGCGCGTTCCTGTGGTCCTACTTCGGCTATCCGACCGCGACGTATGAAGGGGTCACCGTCGAAGCCATGCGCTACCGCAACGGCGCCATCCTCGCGGAGAACGACCTGGCGAGAGAAGGCGGCAGGGAGCTGATCGACAGCATCGACTACATCGGCGGCGTGCCAGACTCCGGAACACCCCACGCCATCGGCTACGCCAACCGCAGCGAAAAACCTTTCGCGAGAGCGTTCATCAAATACACGCCGACCTGGTCGAGAAGCTTCATGCCGACGAACCAGAAGGACCGCAACAAGATCGCCGAGATGAAGCAGATCCCGGTGCACGAACTCATCAAGGACAAATCGCTGCTGTTCGTGGACGACTCCATCGTGAGAGGCACCCAGCTGCGCGAGACCGTCGAGTTCCTGTACAACCACGGCGCCAAGGCCGTGCACATGCGCTCCGCGTGCCCGCCCATCATGTACGGCTGCAAATACCTGAATTTCAGCCGTTCCATCAGCGACATGGAGCTGCTGGCGAGGCGGGTCATCCTGGAACTGGAAGGACCGGAAGGTTTCCAGCACATCGACGAATACGCGGATGACAAGACTGAACGCGGCCAGAAGCTGCGCAAGACCATCTGCGACAAGTTCAACTTCGCGTCCCTGGAGTTCCAGACTCTGGAGGGCGTCATCGAGTCCATCGGCCTGCCCGAGTGCGACCTGTGCACCTACTGCTGGGACGGGAAAGAATAAGGAGAGACCTATGAAGAATTCCAGATCCGAAGCCTACGCCGCGGCAGGCGTAGACATCACCGCGGGCTACAAGGCCGTGGAACTCATGAAGGAGAGCGTCCAGAGCACCTACACCGAAGGCGTGCTGGGCGACATCGGCAGCTTCGGCGGCCTGTTCGAACCGGACCTCGCCGGCATGACCAGACCCATCCTCGTCTCCGGCACGGACGGCGTGGGCACGAAGCTGCGCATCGCGTTTCTGATGGACAAGCACGACACCGTCGGCATCGACTGCGTCGCCATGTGCGTCAACGACATCATCTGCTGCGGCGCGCGGCCCCTGTTCTTCCTCGACTACATCGCCTGCGGCAAAAACGTTCCCGAGCGCATCGCGGCCATCGTCAAGGGCGTGGCGGACGGATGCCGCCAGGCGGGAGCGGCTCTCATCGGCGGCGAGACCGCGGAGATGCCGGGCTTCTATCCCGAAGACGAATACGATCTGGCCGGCTACTCGACCGGCATCGTGGACAAGGCCGCCATCATCGACAACAAGACCATGCAGGAAGGTGACGTCATCATCGCCCTGCCCTCCTCGGGCGTCCACTCCAACGGATTCTCCCTCGTCCGCAAGGTGTTCGACGTCGAGAACGCGGATCTGAAGAAAAAGGTGAAGGCGCTCGGCGGCATGTCTTTGGGCGAGACCCTGCTGACCCCGACGAAGATCTACGTCAAGCCTGTCCTGGCGTTGCTGAGAGAGGTCAAGGTCAAGGGCATCTCCCACATAACCGGCGGCGGCTTCTACGAGAACATCCCGCGAAGCATCCCCGACGGGCTGTGCGCGGACATCGATAAGGAAAGCGTCAAGATCCTGCCGATTTTCAAACTCATCGCCGAGACCGGCGGCATCGACGAGCGCGACATGTTCAATACGTTCAACATGGGCGTCGGCATGAGCATCGTCGTCGCGGCGGAGGACTGCGGCAAGGCCATCGACATCCTGAAAGCGCACGGCGAGGACGCCTACCGCATGGGACGCATCGTCAAGGCGCCCGAAGAAGGGGTGAAGATCGTTGTCCGCTAAAAAGCAGAAAAAAGCGAATATCGCGGTACTGATCTCCGGCGGCGGCACGAATCTGCAGGCCATTCTGGACGCGGAAAAGTCCGGCGCGCTGCACAGCGGATCCGTTAAACTGGTCATCTCGAACCGCAAGGGAGCCTACGGGCTCGAGCGGGCAAAGGCCGCCGGGGTCAAGGCCGTTGCGGTGACCAAAAAGGACTGCGGCAGCCAGGAAGCGTTCGAAGCGGAACTCATCCGCCGGCTGGACGAAGCCAAGACCGACCTGATCGTGCTGGCCGGCTGGCTCGCCATCCTGAGCGAGAACTTTACCAGGCACTTCGAGCACCGCATCATCAACATCCACCCCGCCCTCATCCCGAGCTTCTGCGGCGAAGGCTTCTACGGACTGAAAGTCCACGAGGCCGCGCTGGAGAAAGGCGTAAAGGTGAGCGGCGCGACGGTGCACTACGTGAACGAGATCCCGGACGGCGGCGAAATCATCGCCCAGAAAGCCGTGCGGGTTTATCCCGGGGACACCCCGGAAAAGCTGCAGTTGCGCATCATGAAGCAGGCAGAATGGAAACTGCTCCCCAAAGCCGCAGAGGACATCTGCGCAAAGATCGTCGCCGGTGACCATCCCGGCTTTCAGGAGGTTCGATAACATGGATATCTACAAGGTCAACGACATCGCGGAACTCATCCGCGGCAACTCCTACGTGGGCAGAGGCATCGTCCTGGGAGAGAGCGAGGACGGCAAGTGCGCCGTTTCCGCGTACTTCATCATGGGACGCAGCGCCAACAGCCGCAACCGCATCTTCACCGTCAAGGACGGCGAGGTCTTCACGGAGCCGTTCGACGCCTCCAAGGTCGAAGATCCCAGCCTGATCATCTACGCGGCGGTGCGCCAGTACCGGAACCACCTGATCGTGACCAACGGAGACCAGACGGACACGATCTATGACGGTCTGGGCAGAGGCCTGTGCATCCGCGGTGCGCTGCAGGGCAGAGAATTCGAGCCCGACGCGCCGAACTTCACGCCGCGCATCTCCGGCGACATCGAATTCGGTGAAGAAGATTTCTGCTATCACATGAGCATCCTCAAGAGCATCGACGCCGAAGGCAGCGACTGCGCGAGATTCACGTTCGACTATCCCGCCAGGGCAGGCCTGGGCCACTTCCTCCACACCTACGTGTGCGACGGCAGCCCCATCCCCACCTTCCAGGGAGAGCCCGAGCGCGTCGCCATCCCCTCCTGCATCGACGAGTTCACCGACAAACTCTGGGATGCTCTCGATGCAGACAACAAGATCTCCTTATATGTCAGATATACGG
>JAFZRG010000126.1 GCA_017619985.1 Bacillota bacterium
GCACAGCTCTTCCTGGTAAACAGCGGAGAACAGGTTCTCGGGGATCTCGGACAGACCGGCGGAGGTCAGGTCGTACTCGGAAACGTCCAGAGCGATGAACTTGACGTCCGGATAAGTGACGGAGCTTTCTGCGAGAGCTTCTGCGAAAGCATAGCCCGGGCAGACCACGACGTTGAAACCGTCGACGACGGCCGCGTCGATCATGGCGACTCTTTCAGCGGTGCTGTCGCCGGCGGGCTTGTAGTAGTTGAACTTCAGGCCGTTGGCGTCGGCAAAAGCCTTGCAGGCTTCATAGGTAGCCTGGTTGAAGCTTTCGTCGGTGATGTCACCGTAGTCGGTGATCATAGCTACGGAATAAGCCGCAGTTTCTTCACTGCCTTCGCCCTCGCCAGAGGGTTCTGCAGGAGCAGGTTCGTTGCTGCCGCCGGAGCATGCAGCCATGGAGAATACCATAGCCAGCGCGAGGAGCAGCGCGAGTAACTTCTTCATTTGATTTTCCTCCTTATTCTGACCGCAGCACTCTCAAAACGGCTGCGTCATTAACAACACTAGAATTATACAATACTCCCCCCTATTGCGCAAGCGATTTCAGGAGAGCGTAGACGATCCTCGCGGTCATGCCCCACAGGCAGTGACCCTCGTAATTCCAGATGGGGATCGTCCATTTTCCGGTCCGCCAGTTGTATTTGTCCGGCGATTCGATGATGTCGTAGGGGAAATCATCGCGGATCTCCGGCAGGATGCGGTATTCGTAGAGAACGGGCTCATGTTCCGCGAGCCAGTCCACCGGAATGGTGAACCATTCGGCCACTTCATCCTCCGCCGGACGGATCTCACCGAGGACCTCCGGGTCCAGCTGCGCGATCACGGTGTGGATGGCCATGTTCGCGTAGTGGATGAGTGTGTCGTACTCGTGCGCGTACAGGATACGCTCCTGCGAAACGGACAGTTCCTCTCCGATCTCGCGCACGGCGGTCTGCAGCGGGGTCTCCCCTTCCTCCATGCGTCCGCCGGGGAAGCATACCTCGCCCGGCTGAGAGATGCCGGCGCTGCGGAGCTCAAAAAGAAGGCACAGTCTGCCTTCCCGTTCCACAAAGGGAATCAGGACGCAACTGTGCTTTCTGATCTCGATCAGGCCGCTTTCGCGGCCGTCCAGTTTCTTTCTGATTTGCTCGAAATCCATTACTTTGCGGGGTTCAGGATCTCATATTTATTGACGTATGACCCGATTTCCTCGACGTCGGCGGAAATGCTGACGACGAAGTCCGGCCCGTAGATCTCGGAGATGGAAGCAAGTCTGCCCAGGAATTCCTCCAGATCTTCCAGCTTGACGTCGGCATGCTTCAGGATGCTGTCGATAAAGATGAGCTCGATATCGTGATCCTGGGAAATGATGCCGTAAATGAAGCCGATGTACTCGTCGATGTTCGTGATGTGCTCGAAGTCCTCCATGCAAACGACGCGGATCCGGTACTTCAGATCGTACATCAGCCTGTGATTTTTATTGATGAAAACAATGCTTCCGTTTACGCTGTCCAGGCTGGCATTGGCCATGTCGACCATCGCCTTGGTCTTGCCGCTGCCTTTGTGCCCTACCAGTAACTTTACCATTGGAACCGCCCCACTTTCTTTTCTAGCAATAACCGTATTTTCATTATAGCCTGCCCCGGGGGTTTGGGCAACCCGAGAGGTCAAATCTTTTGTGTGTATTTTTTACGAAGTTGCCCGCAGGCCGCGTCGATATCGGCACCCAGCTGCCTGCGCACGGTGGCCGGGATCCCTTGCGATTCCAGCATTTCCCGGAATTTCGCAGCCGCTTTGCGGTCCGTGCCCTGCAGCCCGGTCTCCGTGACCGGATTCAGCGGGATGAGGTTGACGTGGCACAGCATCCCCTTCAGCAGCTGCGCCAGTTCCCCTGCCGTCTGCAGCGTGTCGTTCCTCCCCGCGATCAGGGCGAATTCGAACGTGACCCGCCGCCCCGTCTTCTCCGCGTGATCCCGGCAGGCTGCGATGAGGTCCTCCAGGGGCCAGGCTTTCGCCACGGGCATCAGTTTTTCCCTCTCCTCCTGGCTGGCGGCGTGCAGAGAGACGGCCAGATTCACCTGGGGGAACTCTTCGCCGAAGCGCTTTATGCCCGGCACGAGGCCGCAGGTCGAGACGGTGATGTTCCGGTAGCTCAGACCGGTGCCCTGCGGATCGTGGATGAGGCGCAGGAACGCCGCGACTTCCTCATAGTTGTCGAACGGTTCCCCCATGCCCATGAGCACGATGTGATTGACCGGCTGCCCGGTCTCGCGGACGGCCAGCACGTATTCCTCGAGCATCTCCCAGGCCTTCAGATCGCGCACCTTGCCCCCGATCGTGGAGGCGCAGAAACGGCAGCCCATATTGCAGCCCACCTGCGTGGAGATGCAGAGGGAATTCCCGTACTCATACGCCATGAACACCGCTTCGACCTTCTGTCCGTCCGGCAGCGCGATCAGGAACTTGCGCGTGCCGTCCGAAGACGTCTGCACGAGCTCCGCCTCCGCGTTGTCCCAGGAAAAGCGCCGCGCCAGATCCGCGCGCAGATCCTTGGAAAGATCTGTGCACTCGTCCCAGCCTTTCGCGCCGCGGCAGATCCACGCGAAGATCTGCTTCTCGCGGAACGCCGGCAGACCGAGTTCCTTCAGGACTCTTGCCCTCTCTTCTCTTGTAAGAGCCTTAACGTTTTCCAAGCTTCTCATCGACAGCCTTCTGCTGCCTCTCCGTTTCTTCCAGTTCCAGGCGGACGCCCGTCGGGGTGCCGTTCGCCCCCATGGAATTGAGTTTAATGCTCCGGGAAGCGCGTCCCACTTTCATCATGGCAGTCACCATCTCATCGAGCGGGATGAGCGCGTCCAGACCGGCCATGGCAGCGTTCGCGCAGGCGAGCGCCGTCGCGCAGCCCGTCATATTGCGGATGTAACAGGGGACCTGCGATTCGCCGCACACGGAATCGCACACGAGCCCGATCAGGCTCTGGATGCCCATGCTGGCGGCGTCCAGACACTGCTGCACCGTGCCGCCCATCATGCAGACGAGCCCCGCGGCCGCCATGCCGACGCCGCAGCCGATCTCCGCCTGGCAGCCCCAGCCGCCGAAATAATCGGTCTCAGCCATGAACACGCCGGCCAGGCCCGCCGCCAGCAGGCCTTTGACCGCTTCTTCCCTGCCCCAGCCTTTCTCCTTGCACAGTCCGAGGAGACATCCCGGAACGATGCCCGAAGCGCCGCCCGTGGGGATGCAGACGATGGTGCCGGAACTGCCGGCCCACTCCATGATGGAAAGAGATGCAGGTGCGGCCTTGTCCAGGATACCTCCTGCGATCTTCTGCGGGCTGTTCTCGTAGAAATCCTTCACCTGAGGCGCTTTCGGCCCGAGCAGCTGGCGCAGATCATTGCCCTCTTCATATCCTTTTTTCTCGGATTCCAGGATGACGTCCCAGAGCTTGCCCGCCTGAGCGATCACCTGCTCCTGCGTCCATCCGGAAAGGGAGCTTTCATAATCGCAGGCCGCCTCCCAGAATGACCGTCCGTGCTCTTCGCACCAGGCAAGCAGTTCCGCGGGCGTTTCGAACACCGGCGGCCTGGATGCGGAAGGCACGACCGTATGGGCAGGCTTCGCATAGCCGAAATGCCGCAGTCCTTCGATATTTTTGAATGCGGCGAGCTGCTCTTCCGACGGCTCGTCCGCCAGTTTCACATCGTACAAAAGCTTGTCGGGACCTTCGCAGACTTTGACCTCCTCCGGGTCACCGGCGATGGCGAGAATGGCCTTCACCATGTCGTGGCGCCGCACTTCGCCGGCTGGCTCCGTGAACAGCAGCACCTCGTGATGGTAACCGCCCGTATGGAACGCGCAGCCGTCCGCGGATTCCAGGTAGAACCCTCCCCCGCCCACGGAGGCGCCGCAGAAGGTCATTTTTCGGCCCGTATCGGCGTTTTCCAGCACGAGGCGGACATATTCCCCCGGTTCCGCCGGAAGATCCTCAAAAAAGCCGTATTCGATCGCAACACCCTTCTCCTTCGCCTCCTCGTACGCGCCGAAGAAGCCGGGATCGGAGGGGCTGTGACCCAGCAGGCCGAACACGAAAGCGAGGTCCGAACGCATGCCGAAATACGTGAACGTGAACGAACCGTATTTACTCATCTCGATGGACGCTTTCGTGATGGGCAGCCCGAAGAACTGCCGGCAGACGGAGGCGATGCGCATCGGGCCTGCCGTATTGGAGCTGGACGGTCCCGGCGTGACCGGGGCCAGCGCTTCGTTAAAGATGCTTGGGATCCTCTTCATCTTTCCTGTCCTTTCCTGTAAAGTCTACGTTCATGAGGATGACGGCGGCGATCATCAGCACCGCGCCGAGAGATTCCCTGGCGGAAACGACCTCGCGGAGAAAGAGGATGGCCGCCATGGCCGAAAAGACCGGTTCCAGGGAGAAGATCACGCCGACGTGGTTCGACGTCGTGTACTGCTGCGCGATCGGCTGCGCGATGAAAGCCAGCGCGGTGGATCCGACCGCCAGCAGGATGAGGAACGCTGCGAGGCCCGGGTTCCACACCATAACGTGACCCCGGTCAAGAAACAGCGAGAACAATGTCATGAAGACTGCGGCAAAACCGATCTGCAGCACGCCGAGCTGCCGGGCGTCCACATCATCTCTCGCGACCGCCACGTCCGTATAGCAGATATCGGCGGAATAGCAGACGGAACCCGCCAGCGCCAGCAGTTCTCCTGTACCGATGTGAAAACCCTCACCTTTGATGGTCATCAGATAGAGGCCGATCACGGACAGCGCCAGGCTGAGCAGGAACTTCCGTTCCGGTACGATGCGGCGGAACACCAGGTTGATGATGGGGTTGATGATCACCGGCATGGCAATGAGGAAACTGAAGACCGTGACGCTGGAACAGAGCCTCAGGCCGTACATGGCGAGCAGATAGATGACGGCTAGCAGGAAGCCGATCAGACACGCGCTGCCGGCCGTTCTGCGGCTGACACCGCGCAGATTCTTTCTCAGGATGGGGAACGTGATCGCGGACGCAACGACAAAACGGGCTGCAGTCAGCTGCATGGGAGCCCAGAAACGCATCATATAATCGGAGATGGGATTGGCGATGCCCCAGAAAAATGTGATGATGACCAGGACAAGGTCAGCCTTTTTCTGTTTATCCATAGATCACAGACCTGCGATGAACAGTTCGAGCGCCAGATAGGCGTCGATCTGCCCGCTCTTATAGTTCTTTTCGATATCGTAAGCCGCGGCGAGCGATTCCTTCAGTTCGGAATACTTCTTTTTATAGCTCGCCTGCATGGCCTTTTTGATCCGGTAGGGATTGGCGCCCATCTCGGAAGCGACGCCGTACGGGTCACCGTCGCGGCCGCCACGCTCCCTCGCTTCGACCATGATCTCCAGCTGGGAACACAGCAGTCCCAGGAAGCGCAGCACGACGCCGTCCTGCTTGCTGGCCTGCTCCGCGTCCACGCTGTTGTGCAGGATCGTGAGGGCTCTGCCCTTCTGCCCGGAAAACGCGGCGTCCAGGATCGCGAACGCGTCAGTCTCCTCTTCTCCCTGCATGCAGACCTCGAAATCCTTCGCGGTCACGGTCTGACCGTCCGCAAAGGCCGCTGCCTTCGCCACGTCATTCTTCACGTGGTAGAGCGTATAGCCGGATTCCTTCTCGAGATAGCCGCAGCGGTCCGCGTACTGCAGGATATCGTCCCGGGACGCGTTTTTGCCCAGGCTCTGCAGCTGCTTGGCGATCCAGCCGGCCAGCGTCGTGCGGTCGAGCGGGCAGAAATCGTACACGACACCTGTCTTGAGCGCATTCTTGTACAGTGCCTTCGTCTTGTTCACCTTGTCCGCGGTGAACAGCAGAAGCGTCGTGTCGGGCACGCTGCTCAGATAATCCGCCAGCACCTGCACGCCTTCCGCCTTCATGTCCTTTGGCTGCTGTGTGAAGATGTCCGTACCGCGGACGACGACCAGTTTGCGCTTCGACAGGACGGGCAGCGTCTCGCAGGCCGCGATGATGCTGTAGGGGTCGAGATCCTCGGAAAACATGCTGCAGTCCAGCACTTCCGAGGCCGGCTCGATCAGCTTGCTTTTTACGTACTTTTCGGCCCAGTTCACGAGGAATTCCTCGTGTCCGTGGCACAGCAAGACTCTGGGCAGCGCGTCGCTGTCCATGAGTTTTACGATCGTACGGAACGGATGCTCGGTATTCTGTTTCGGTTTCGAAGCGTAGGCCATAGATAGATAAATTATATCATAAACGGCTGCGCTTTGGAGCCGCCCTCAGCGCATTGTGGGCAAAGTTTCCCGTATCCGGCCGTCCGCGCTCTCGATCCGTATGCTGCCGTCTTTTTGTATCGTGACCCCGATCGCCCCCATGAGGTCCGTCCGGTATATCTTTACATCCATCTCTTCCAGCATGGCTGTGACCCGCTCCGCAGGATGTCCGTAACTGTTGTTCCTACCGCAGGAGATCATCGCTGCGGCGGGTGAAACGGCGCGGATGAAGTCCTCCCGGCTGGAATAGGCGCTGCCGTGATGCGCGATCTTCAGAAAGTCCGCATCCAGAGCCCCGG
Organism: Bacillota bacterium; assembly: GCA_017619985.1. GTDB lineage: Bacteria > Bacillota > Clostridia > Peptostreptococcales > Anaerovoracaceae > RUG11894. The sequence goes on from JAFZRG010000126.1 coordinate 6,610, forward strand.
CGCCGTCCGCCAGCAGCCATTGTTCCGTTTCGTCCGTCATGTCCGCCGTCAGGAAGATCTTCAGACCGCTGACCTCCAGGATACCCGCGAGACATGTATCGTTCGTATCCTCCGCATGCGCACCTATCCGTCCGTCCTTATACGGCGCAAGGACGTGAAAGACCGCATCGCCAAGCAGGATCTCGTCTCCCCGCCCCGCGAAAACGATATTCTCCGCGCGATACCCTTCTGTGACGAAAGGATCATTACGGTAAACCCATGGAAAGATGACCGTCCGTATCGTCATGACCTGCGACAGTTCCTGTATCCCTTTCGCGTGGTCCTGATCCGGATGGGTCACGACGGCCAGTTCCAGGCCGGAGACCCCGTTTTTCAGCAGGTAGGGCCGCAGCGTATCCTCGCCCACATTCTTCAAGGCGCTGCCTCCCCCGTCGATCAGCGCGTCGAATCCGCCGCAGGAGACGTGGAAACAGTCACCCTGCCCCACGTCCGCCATCACCAGATCGCGGTGGAGTCTCTGCCAGGGCAGCAGGCAGCCTATCCCGCACGCGGCAGGCGCCAGGCTGCTGCCCAGCATCATGCCTATGCAGAGGACCGCTGACAGCCGTACTTTGCCCTTTCGCAGCAGCACAGCTCTTCCTTCGGAAAACAGGTAAAAGAACAGGCCGTAATACAGGCAGAGCATACCGACGGGCGGCGCGGGCATGGAATACGAGCCTCCCAGGAAACGCCCTGCCTCGTCCAGCGCCAGCAGCAGCTTCGCGAACGCTTCCGCAGGGCCCGCGGCAGCAGCGCTCAGCAGAGGGATGCTCAGGCCCTGTATAAAGAACAAAGCCAGCCCGGCAGGCAGCAGCAGACCTGCCAGCGCCACGGCAAAGGGATTCAGCACGAGGCTGACAGGCGAAAAGATCAGAAAATGGAACAGAGTCAGAGGGGTCATGCCGAGCTGCACCGCGACGCAGGGCAGCACGATCTTTCCCCAGTCGTCGATCCACCCTTTTTTATACCGGTCCGCCAGTTCCAGCGCTTTCAGCTCCAGCAGCGGCAGCGCCACGCCCAGGCTGTAGGCTGCCATGTACGACAGCTGAAATCCCGAATCGAACAGCTGGTATGGGTTGACCGTCAGAAACACCAGGACCGCCAGCGAGGCTGCGCTCACGAGGTCGTAGCGGCGCCGCAGATGGAACGCCGCCAGATGCAGGACGATCATGAACGCCGCGCGCATCACGGAGATCGAAAAGTTCGCCAGACACGCATAGCAGGACAGCGCGGCCAGCGAGATCAGGGTCGTCTTCCCGTTCTTCCTGCCTGCGAGCAGTTTCTGCACCAGGGCGTAGACGAGCCCGACATGCAGCCCCGAGACAGCCAGCACGTGCGCGATGCCGTTGCGCTGGAACGATTCGTACACGTCTTCATCCAGATACCCCTTCTCTCCGAACATCAGGCCCGCGAGCAGAGAGAAGCTTTCGCGGTCCATATAAGGGGCGATGCCGTCGAGGAACCGTCCTTTGCTCACAGCCAGCGCGTGCAGGAACCGGGACTTCACCACGCCGCTTTCCGCGCGGTAGCGTGAGACTTCGCAGAGGCATAGAACGCCCCGTCCTCTCAAATACAGAGCGTAATCGAAGCAGCCGAAGTTCCGTCTGCCGTCCGGCGCGCGGACGGGTCCCTGAAAGCGGCAGATCCGCCCTGCCAGATCGCACACCGCCTGCCTGTCCTCCTCCCCGGCGTCCAGGCGCACCAGCACGGTCTCTTTTCCCGTCCAAACTGCCAGATCCCAGCGGCTGCCGCGAAACGATACCGTCCGCACCAGCCCTTCCACCGTGACGATCTCCGTATCCGTGCTTTCCGCGAGGACCGCACTTTTCTTCGCCGCGCTCTGCTCCATCCGCAGACAGCCCAGCAGAAAAGCCGCCATGCACAGAAAGCAGAGCGCCGCCCCCCTGCGCGCCTCTTCGCTCCTCAGCCGGCGAACCTTTTTCTTCAGCCATGCAAAAACAAAACAAGCACCCATGCAAAGCAAGCACAGGTGCGTTGTTTTTACGTTCAGATAATACGTCAGGACGATGCCTGCCGCCTGGGAAAAAGCCAGAGCCGTAAGCGGTCTCCGCATGGGCGCCGCACGCCCGCAGCCACAGGCATTATATCATCCGATGGAAATTTCTGTCAATCATCAGTTCCCGCCGGGCTGTTCGCCGGAGTCTCCTCCGGCTTCCCCGCCTGCGGCAGGTTCGCCTTCTCCGCCGGCTTCGCCGCCGCCATCGCCTGACGGCTGCTCACCGCCCTCGGAAGGCGTCTGTGTTTCGCCACCTTCGGAAGGCTCCGAAGGTTCGGTCGTCTGTTCAGGTGGCTTATACTGGGACGGGTCCGTAATGCCCGGGATGTAGTCCGGGTTGTTCGGGTCGTACTGCGTGATGTCGGGCTGATCCGTGCCGGGCTCATCCGGATTCTCGGTCTCATCCGTTTCATCGGGTTCCTCGATCTCGACAGCTTCGTACGGGCTTTCGCCGTTGTACAGCGGAGAGACCGGATAAGCAGCCGGATTCGGATTGTGTACCGGGCAGTAATAGTCCGGCGCATCCAGCTTGGAATCCGGTTCCGCGGTCACGCTCAGAGACCGCAGGCCGAGCTCGACGAGGACCTTTTCGAAGGAGTTGCCTCCCGGCCGGACGATGCCGATTTTCGTAGCGGTATGCGGGCAGTCCGGCGTGGCCAGATAACCCGTCTCCGCGCAGATGAGGCACTCGCGGTGGTATTCCTCCGCGCCTCCCTGGACGGTCCCCTTCACGAAGTATTCGGAGATCGTGTCTCCGCCGACGCCGGTCTTGCCGGAATACTTGTCGACGGTTGCGCGGACGATGTCGCCGCGCATCTCGAATTCGCCGCGCTCGTACATGGCGCCGACGTCCTTCATGACCTTCGCCCACATCTTGGCGGCGATGCCGGAATACTCTCTCATCGAGATGTTCACGTCATTGCCCATCCAGACCGTACCGGTCAGCTGCGGGGTGAGCCCGCAGAACCAGAGGTCATAGTTGTCGGACGTCGTACCCGTCTTGCCCGCGGAGGGCTGGCAGGCGATCTTCGCGTTGCTGGACAGGCCGTTCGTCACCGTCGTGCGAAGCATGTCGAGCATGATGGACGCGACTTCTTCGCTCATGACCCGTCTGGTGATCGGTTCCTTCTTCAGAACGATATCGCCCTTCTTCGTGGTCACGGTCGTATAGAAGCAGGGTTCCGTATAGACGCCGTAATTGCCGAACGTCGCGTAGGCGCCGCACATCTCCAGCGGAGAGATGCCCTTGGACATGCCGCCGAGCGCGAGCGCGGACGCGTTCAGGTCGTTGACCGGGCCGCTCTCGACGATGCTCGTGATGCCCATGGCCTGCAGCTGATCCACGCACCACTGGGGATCCATCTGCAGATAGCACTGGACCGCGGTGGTATTGATGGACTGCTCGATGCAGTAGCGCATGTTCTTGATGCCCCAGTAGCCGGTATACCAGTTCTTCGGCCAGGGTTTGCCTCCCATGACGACGGGTCTGTCGTCCAGCGGCATGGCAGCGGTGAAGTCTCCCTTGCCGTCCGCACCCGCCTGCAGCGCGGTGCTGTAGATGGAGATCGGCTTGATGGAGGATCCCGGCTGACGCGGAGCGGTCGCTCTGTTGTACAGCAGCTTTCCTTCGACGTTTCTGCCGCCGATCATGCCCAGCACGTAGCCCGTGCTGTGGTCCATGATGACCATCGCAGACTGCGGCTGGATCGTGGGTTTTCTGAGCGTGAAGTAATCGGACGTGATGTACAGACGGCCGTCCTGCAGCTTGTTGATCACGCCGTCGTGATCCGTGAAGAACTGCTTGCTGATGATCATGTCGCCGTTCTCGTCGCGGGTCTTGTATTCGGACGCGATGGCCCAGTTGCCGCCTTCGATGCTGTACAGCAGGCCTTCGGACTTCTCATACATGTTCTTGAACTCGATGGAGTAATCCGTGCCGTTTCCGCTCGAAGTCTTGTAGAAATTCAGCCGCTTGTCGGCAAACAGCTTCAGATCGCCGTTCGCCTGCCACTCGAATTCGTCGGGTTCCAGCACGAAGTCGCCGTCTTCATCGAACATGACGCTCTTGCTGTAGAGCATCAGTTTTCCGTTGTCGCCGATGATATTGCCGGCCTTGTCCGTGCGGTAGCCGCTGATCGTAGGCCAGCCGGAGTTGTCCGCCCAGACCGCTTCCATGATCTCCTGGATCTCGCGGTTCATGGTCGTATTGATGATGAGGCCGCCGTTGTACAGCATGCGGTCCGCTTCATCCTCGTTCAGGTTCAGTTCGCGCATCAGGTCTTCGCGGACCTGATTGACGGCGCAGTCGGTAAAGTACGACGTGACCCCGGCATCCGCCACGGCGTTGCTGCCCGGGTTGATGTGATCGCGCAGAGACGCCGGATCCGTGGATTCGTACTGCGCGTCCGTGATGTAGCCCTGTTCGTGCATGGCGCGCAGGACGAGCTTCATACGGTCGACGCAGGAGTCGTTGTAGTACGTGATGTATTCGTCAGTGCGGGCGATGATGTCCAGCGCGTCCGGATCGTCCACGTCCGCCGTAGCGATGCGCTTGATCGGCGCATAGGCGCTCGGCAGCTGCGGCAGCGTCGCGAGGCAGGCGCATTCGATGAGGTCCAGATCCTGGGCGTCCTTGGAAAAGTAAGCCTGCGAAGCCGCCTGGATGCCGCTGGAGTTGAACCCCAGATTGATCGTGTTCAGGTACGCTTCGATGATCTGTTCCTTCGTCAGATTCTTTTCGATGATCATCGTGTAATAGGCTTCGATGATCTTGCGGTTCATGGAACGGACGCTCTTCACGTCCGGCAGATACAGGTTTCTGGCAAGCTGCTGCGTGATGGTGGACGTACCGGAGATCTTCGTGTCGTATTTCAGGGCGTCACGGATGGCGCCGATGATGCGGACCACGTTGAATCCGTGGTGATCCCAGAACGTCTTGTCCTCGATCGAAACGAACGCGTTGATCAGATTGGTCGGCATTTCCTTGAATTCCAGGTTCGACCGCAGAGAATCGCCTGAGAACAGATTGTCCAGAACGCTGCCGTCCGCGTCCAGAACGACGGAGTTCTCCGCCAGCAGGTCGTACAGGTTGTCCGGATTGATCTCCGGAGCCTCCTTGACGATGCCGAGCACATAATGCCCCGCAACGCCGGCGGCGACCACGGCTGCAAACAGCAGGAACAGAAGGATGCCGAGGATGATCTTTCCGGCTTTGCCCTTCTTCTTTTTCTTCTTCGGCTTCTTTCCGCCCGTTCCGTCGCCCCCGTCTGACTTCCTGGTCTCGCTCTTCTTGCTTTCCTTCTGAGGCTTGGCAGCCTTTTTGCTGCGCGACGCGTTGTTCTTCGATCTCCCGGTCAGAGGTGCCGATGCTGCGGGGATCGCCGCGGCGGCTGCCTCCGGCTGAGGTTCGAGGACAGGCTCTTCGTTCTCCTCCGTCAGGATGCGGAATTCCTCCTGCACCCTCTCGAAGGCCTGCAGCACTTCCTCTTCGTGCTGTCTGCCTAAATACTCATCCATACTTTCTTTACCCCTCGAAAATACTTTCTGCAAACTCCTGCGGGTCGAACGGCTTCAGATCGTCCATACCCTCTCCCAATCCTATGTATTTCACAGGCAAGTCGAGCTCGTCTGCGATCGTCACCACGATGCCGCCCTTGGCCGTACCGTCCAGTTTCGTGAGGATGATGCCGGTCAGTTCGGCGACTTCGTTGAATTCCCTGGCCTGCGAGACCGCATTCTTGCCCGTCGTGGCGTCCACGACCAGCAGCGTCTCCCGGGCAGCCCCCTCGAACTCCCGGTCTATGACCTTGTTCATCTTGGCCAGTTCGGCCATGAGATTCTTTTTGTTCTGCAGCCGCCCTGCCGTGTCGCAGATGACGACGTCGATATTCCTGGCCTTGGCTGCGTTGCACCCGTCGTAGATGACGGCGGACGGATCCGCGCCTTCCTTGTGCTTGATGATGGGAACGCCCACCCGTTCACTCCAGATGGTCAGCTGTTCGGCAGCTGCCGCGCGGAACGTATCCGCCGCGACGAGCAGCACGGACTTGCCCTCGTTCTTGAGCATGTAGGCCAGCTTGGCGATGGACGTGGTCTTGCCCACGCCGTTGACCCCGATCATCATGATGAACAGAGGCGTCTCCTGACACAGCTGCAGGCGTTCGCCCTTGTCCAGCATTCTGCCGACGATGTCCTTGATCTCCTTGCGCACGTCGTCCGCCGTATAAAGCCTGTCGTGGCGGATGGCATCGCGCAGGGATTCGATGATGCTCACCGTCGTATCCATGCCGATATCGGAAGAGATCAGGACGTCTTCGAGTTCCTCCAGCATCTCTTCATCGGGTTTCGGACGCATCAGGAGCACGTCCTCCAGTTTCTCGGTCATGCGGCCGAAAAATGACTTTTTCTTGCTAGTCGATATCAAAGTGGTCTCCTAACTTCAGGGAAAGCACTCTGGTGATGCCCTGCTCGGGCATCGTGACGCCGTACAGCACGTCGGCGTACTCCATCGTTGCCTTCTGATGTGTGATCAGCGCGAACTGCGTGTCCGCGAATTTCTTCAGATAGCGCGCGAACGCGTCGATATTGGCTTCGTCCAGCGCGGCCTCGACCTCGTCCAGGATGCAGAACGGCGTCGGTTTCGCCTTCAGCACCGCGAACATGAGCGCGATGGCCGTCATGGTCTTCTCGCCGCCGGACAGCAGGTTCATGTTCTGCAGCTTCTTTCCGGGCGGCTGCGCCTCGATCTCGATGGCGGATTCCAGCGGGTTCGACGGATCTTCGAGGGTCAGCCTCGCGTGACCGCCCTTGAACAGCTCCGTGAACGTGGCCTCGAAGTTCTCGACGACCGCGTCGAAGCTCTCCTTGAACCGCGCCTTGATGGTCTTGTCGATATCGCGGATGACCGAAGTCAGCTCCTCGATGGCCTGATTCAGGTCGTCGCGCTGGCTCGTCAGAAACTCGTAGCGCTCGCTGACGGCTTTGTATTCCTCGATGGCGCCGACGTTGACGTCGCCCAGTTCGCGCAGCCTTTCCTTGTATTCCCTGGACTCTCTCATGCCGCGGGACATCACAAAGTTCGGATCTGCGAGATCCTGCGCCTGCGCGAAGGACATCTCGAACTCTTCCCAGAGTTTCTCCTTCAGGGTCTCGGTCTGCGTGTCGAAGCGGGCCAGGCGCACTTCCGCGTCGTGCTTGCTCACCTGGTGCTCGTACAGGACGCTGTCGAGGCGGATGCGCTCTTCTTCGAGCTCTCCCGCCTGGTCCTGATCCTTTCTGCGGGCCTCTGCCAGCGTTCTCTCTTCTTCTTCCAGAGCAGCCTTCTGCGCCTGCTTTTCCTGCAGGCTGGCGGCGGCTTCTCCGGCAAAGCCTTCGATCTCCGCCTTCTGGGCTGCGATATCCTCCAGGGCTGCAGTTCTGGCTGCGAGATCCGCGCGGATCTCGTCCAGGGCCGCTTTCACCCGGTCTTCCAGTTCTCTCGCGCCGCGCAGACGGACGGACGCGCTGTTCTCCTCCATGCGGGCAGCCGCAGCGGCAGCCTGCGCTTCGTCGAACTGCGCGCGCACGCTCTCGGCTTCCGCAGCCAGCGTTTCGGCCTGTTCTTCGGCCTTCGCCTTCTCTTCGGCCTTGCCTGCGGCGGTCTCGCGAATGGAAGCGATGTTCTTATCCGCCTCGGCGATCTCCTTCTCGAGATCAGCCTGTTCTGCCAGCCTTCTGCTGTCGGCGTTCCGGGCTTCCTTGCCCGAAGCCTTCAGCTGCTGCGCTTCCTTCTCCAGGACCGCGATCTGCGTATCGGCAGCGCCTGTTCTGGCCTGCAGGTCCTGCAGCGTCTGCAGGCAGCTGTCCAGCGCCTTGCGGCAGGCGTCGCGCTTTTCCTGCGCTTCTTTCAGTTTCTTCGCCGTCTTCGCGATCTGCTTTTCCAGTTCATCCTTCTCCGCTTTGCGGGAGATGATGTTCGCCGTATTGTTCTTGAACGATCCGCCCGTGATGGCGCCGGCGGGGTTGATATGCTCCCCTTCCAGCGTCACATAGCGCAGCGAACCGCCCTTCTTGGACATTCTCAGGGCGCTGTCCAGGTCGCGGCAGACGACGCATTTGCCGAGCAGATACTCAACGATGTTCTCATAGCCGCCCCTGCACGTGACCCGCTCGCTCGCGACGCCCAGGAAGCCGTCCATGCCCTGGATCGCGGACGTGTCCGCTTCCGGACCCGGTTGGATGCTGTCCGCCGGCAGGAACGTCAGGCGTCCGGCCTTCTTTTCTTTCAACAGCGCGATCGCCTTCTTCGCGGAGGCATCGCTGTCGCACAGGATGTTCTGCACGTTGCCGCCCAGGGCGGTCTCGATGGCGAGTTCCCAGCCTTTCGGCACGTTCAGCAGTTCGCCTGCCGTGCCGATGATGCCTGGTAGCTTCTGCTGCATCATGAAGCGCACCGCGCCGTTATATCCCTCGTAGGAACGTTCGAGTTCCTCCAGGAGCTTGTGACGGGCCGCCAGTTTCCCGGCGTCGACCCGGATCTCTTCTATGACGGATGCGGCAGCGGACAGTTCCTTTTCCAGGCCGCTGCGCTTCGCTCCGGTCTCCTTCAGATCGCTCTGGATCTGCACACGCGAAGCCTTCGCGGCGGACAGAGCTTCCTCGGCTTCCGCCAGTCTCGCGGTGATGCTGTCCGCTTCGGATGCGCCTTCGTCCTCCTTCAGACGCTCGAGCCTTCTGGCCAGCGTCTGCTTCAGGTTCTCGAGGCTCGCGCTCTCCGCTGCGGAAGAGCTGACGGCCGCGGACAGTTCCAGGATGGCTGCGCGGACGGATTCCAGCGTTTTTTCCTTCTCTGCCAGCAGCTGCTGCACCTCTTCCATGGCAGCTTCTTTTTCCTCCGCGTCCTTCCGCGCGGCGGCTTCGCCTTCCGCCACGAGTTCCGCGGACTTTCTCATTTCATCCAGATTGGACTGCTCGCGCTGCAGCTTTTCCTCCGCCAGCGCCTTTTCGTCCTCGATGCGGACGCGGTCGCGCTCCAGCACGGAGGAACGCTCGTTGTTCAGTTCCTCGCGGCTTTCGATGAAGTGGATCTCTTCCGCCATGAGGGTCAGCTTCGCGCGCAGATCGTCCAGAGACGCTTCCGCCTGCGCGTTCTTTTCCCGCAGGCCGCGCAGCTGCGCTTCCAGTTCGGTACGCCCGCTGCGGTCGTTCTCCAGGATGCGGTCCAGCTCCTCCATCTCCTGCCTCACCGCAGCGGTCTTGCTGTCCGCAGCCTCGATGTTCTTCAGGATGATATTGATCTCCACGTCCTTGTACTTGTCGCGGATCTGGAGATATTCCGTCGCTTTTTCGGATTCCTTCTTCAGGCCGCCGATGCGCCCTTCGATCTCGGACACGATGTCGTTGACCCGCGCCAGGTTCTGCGAAGCGCCTTCGAGCCGGCGTTCGGTCTCCGCCTTCTTGTTGCGGTACTTGACGATGCCGGCAGCCTCTTCGAAGATCTCGCGGCGGCTGTCCATCTTGTTGCTGATGATATCCGCGATCTTGCCCTGGCCGATGATGGAATAGCCTTCCACCCCGATGCCGGTGTCCATGATGAGTTCGCGGATATCCCGCAGCCTGCAGGGCGTGCGGTTGATGCTGTATTCGCTCTCGCCGGAGCGGTACATGCGGCGGGTGATGCCCACTTCGGAATAGTCGATGGGGAGCGTGTGGTCGGAGTTGTCGATCACCAGCGTGACCTCGGCCAGCCCCTTGGGCTTGCGGCTCTGGGTGCCGGCGAAGATGACCTCCTCCATCTTTCCGCCGCGGAGCATCTTCGGGCTCTGCTCGCCCAGCACCCAGCGGATCGCGTCGGAAATGTTGGATTTTCCGGATCCGTTCGGGCCGACGATACAGGTCATCCCGTCCGTGAATTCGATTGTGACCGGATCTGCAAAGGATTTGAATCCGTTGAGTTCCATGCGTTTGAAGTACATTCTCTACCCCTTGGTCTGAAAGGCCTCCAGTGCGGCTGCCGCCGCCTGCTGTTCGGCCTCTTTCTTGCTTTTTCCGCTGCCTTCGCCTGCTTTCTTTCCGTAGGCGTATACGGCAGACGTAAAGGTCTTGGCGTGATCCGGGCCGCTCTCCGAGAGGATCTCGTAGCGGATATGCGGGTCACCGTCCTCGCCTGCTCTGTGGCTCAGCAACTCCTGGAGCGTGGTCTTGGCATCCTTGGGAAGCCTGCCGCACTCGCACAGATGAGCCGTCTCGTTCAGGCAGTTGCGCACGACCGTATTGGCCGCTTCGAACCCGCCGTCGAGATAAGCGGCGCCGATGATCGCCTCCATGCAGTCGGCGATGATGGAGATGCGGTCCCTGCCGCCTCCGCTCTCTTCGCCCTTGCTCAGAAGCAGGAATCCGTTGACCCCGAGCCGCTTCCCGGCTTCTCCCAGCGAGCGCTCGCAGACGATGGAAGCGCGCATCTTCGTCAGAAAACCCTCTTCCTTGTCCTGATACCGGTTGTACAGCTGCAGGCCGACGCAGGCGCCGAGCACCGCGTCGCCGAGGAATTCCAGGCGTTCGTTGCCCTCCGCGGGGCTGCCGAGCTTCTCGTTCGCGTAGGAGCTGTGGGTCATGGCCCGCTGCAGCAGCTGCTTGTCCCGGAATTCGTATCCGATGATCTGTTCCAGCTTACTCAGCTCCATCGTTGTCTCCTCTGGATGTGAACTGCGCCATTTTTTCTTCGATCTCGCCGATCACGTCGCGCTTGCAGACGGCAGCCGCCTTGACGACCGCGTTCTGCACCGCGATGGCCGAAGAACTGCCGTGCATCTTGAAGACCATACCCTTGACGCCCAGGATAGGCGCGCCGCCGTAGGAAGAATAATCGAATTCCTCCTTCAGGCCGTACAGCTTTTTCTTCAGGATGAGGGCGCCGAGCTTGGCGGTGAAGTCTTCCGTGATCTTTTCCTTGATCAGCTTGAACACGTTCCAGGCCACGCCCTCGGTCAGTTTGAGCACGATGTTGCCCGTAAAGCCGTCGCAGACCAGGACGTCCGCTTCCGTGCGGGGGATCTCTCTGCCCTCGACGTTGCCGATGAAGTTCAGGTCGCTCATCTTGAGCATCTGATACGTTTCCTTCAGCATGGGCGTGCCCTTCGTCTCCTCGGAACCGATGTTGATCAGGCCGATGGCCGGATTCTCGGTGCCGAACGCGTGATGCCGGTAGATGCTGCCCATGTACGCGAAGCTCAGCAGGTTGTTCGCCGTGCACTCCGCGTTGGCGCCGGTATCGGCCAGCAGCACGAA
>JAFZRG010000001.1 GCA_017619985.1 Bacillota bacterium
ATCCGCACCCTCGTGCTGGAAGACGGCAGGGAAGAGGGCACGTTCACCTCGCACGAATATCAGTCGACGGACTTCACTCAGATGGTCGCCAGCTGGAACGCCTTTATCTATGAGGGCGGCAGCGTGGAGATCCTGGCACGCGCCGAGTTCGGCGACACCTGGACGGAATGGCTCACCTGGGGTGAGTTCACGCCGTACGCGAAGCGCGGTACGACGAAGAACAAGAAGTGCGACGACGCCGTCGTCGACGTGGATACGTTCATCCTGAAGAACGGCCAGACGGCGCATCACGTGCAGGTCATGGCGGTCCTGCGCAGAGACCCGGAACATCCGGACGCGAAGAGCCCCGAGCTTCGCCGCATCTGCATGACCTTTGCCGGCGGCACGACGCTGGCCGAATACGCGGAGGAACCGGTCGAAACGCTGCCTGTCAAGTCGCTCTGCCAGGCGCCGGGCATCTCCCAGGAGATCCGTTATTCCTCCATCGCGGATTCGATCTGCAGCCCCACGACCATGACGGTCATGATGCTCAGCCGCGAAAGCAGCGAGGATCTGCAGCGTTATACGGCGCTACTGCCTGAGATGTACGCCCTTATGACCGAGGACAACGCCGAGGACATGTTCGGCAACTGGTCGTTCACCTGCTCCGGCGCGGGCCTGTACGGCTACGAGTGCTACTGCCAGTACGCCGGCAAGGATATCCTGATGCAGGAGCTTGCGAAGGGTCACACCTGCGGCATTAACGTGGTGTATTCCAACAAGAAGAACAGCGGCTATCCCTATCTGATGGGATGCGCGGGCAGTACCGGCGGCCATCTGATCACCATCATCGGCTACGAGTACGAGGACGGGCAGATCGACGACGAGCACCTGTATTTCTACAGCAGCGACTCCTATTCGGACAGCGACGACACCTGCTACCGCCGCTACAAGTGGACGGAACTGGCGCAGTGCTGGACGAAGCGCATGGCGTACATCATCCCGTCGCTCGAGCGGGAGGCGGTCTGCAAGGAGGGACCCTATTATCACATCGCCGCGCAGCTCGAACCTGCCGGCAACAACGAGTATCGCTTCATCTGCGGCATCAGCGGAGACGGAAGTCCTGTGTATCCGGACACCTACGACTTCGAGCGCGGCGACGGTTTCGTCTGCTGGTGCGTGGACGGCATCGGTACGGACAACACCGCCGGCGGCATCGAAAGCGATTCCTCTATCGTCTATGAAAAGCCGATGCAGGTCTACGCCAACCATACGTTCAGTTATGCGAAGATGGCGGCGGGCGGCAAGGTCAAGATCGACCTGGAGGGGATCACGCAGCGGGCAGCGGAGCAGCTGGGCATAGACCCGGAAGGCGTCTGCATCTCCGTTTATGCCGTCAGCCCTTACGGATACTGCTATTCCGCCGGTGTCGTCGGCGGGCAGCCTGTATCGACGTATGTCGTCGAGAATTAAGATATGATGAAGTACCTCTGGATCGCCCTCGGCGTGTGGAACCTGATCGTGTTCCTCGTCTACGGGCTGGACAAATACAAAGCGAAAGCGGATCAATGGCGCACCCCGGAGAAGACGCTGCTCCTGCTGGCGTTCCTGATGGGCGGGCTCGGCGCGTTCCTCGGCATGAAGATCTTTCACCACAAGACGAAGCATAAGCTCTTTACGATCGGCGTTCCGCTCTGCCTGCTGCTGAACATCGCTGCGCTTTACGTGCTGCTGTTCTGGCACGGCGGCGCGGCGGCGCTGTGGAAAGGCTGAAGCGGTTTTCCTTGTCCTGTACGGGCGGCCTGCGGGCCGCCCTTTTTCATTGCCGGGAACAAATGTCCCTCAGGATCCGTCTTATGGTATAATAGATTAACTGATCAACGGGGGTAAACTATGAACAAAAACGTCCGGCGCGTTCTGCTGGTCATACTCATCGGAATCTTCTGTTTCTCCACCGGCAAGGTGGTGTTCAACAAACTGCAGGATGCCCGCGAGCAGAAGGCGAGCCAGGAGCTGGCGGCGCAGGTGCACGCGATCGAGCAGGAAATGGAGATGGAAGATAAGACCGACGAAGAGAAGGGCGATCACTCGATCTATGCGCCTTCCGGCCGCCTAAAGCAGTACGACGCGCTTTACGAACAGAATAACGACCTGGCGGGATGGATCTACATCCCCGACAGCGCCATCGACTACCCGGTGATGTACACGCCGTACAGCATCGAGAAGTACCTGCGTAAGAACTTTTCGCAGAACTACGCGCTCAGCGGGGAACCGTTCTTCGGCGAGGGCTGGGACCCGGACGGCAACTTCGGCATCATCTACGGCCACCATATGGAGGACGGCACGAAGTGCGCGGACTGGATGTTCTACGCCGACGAGGAATACAAGAACAGCCATCCCATCGTCTATTTCGACACGCTCACCGAGCGGCGGCAGTACGAGGTCGTCGCGGCTTTCTATACGCAGATCTACCCGCTCAGCTACACGAACGTGTTCCGCTATCACCAGTACACGGCTCTTCCCGATGAGGAGACGTTCAACTATTATGTACAGCAGTGCAAGAAGGCTGCGCAGTACGACACCGGCGTCGAACCCGTATGGGGCGACCAGCTGCTCGTGCTGTCCACCTGCTCGTTCCATGTCAAGAACGGGCGGTTCGCGATCCTGCTGCGGCGGATCAAATAGGGAAAAGGAGGAGGTTTTATGGCAAAACGACTGACAACTGTGCTTCTGGTCCTGACTCTGTGCCTGGCGCTTATACCGGCTCAGAGTTTTGCGGTGTCCGCTCCGAAGAAGGCGGTCATCAAGGAGGCGCCTGTCTCCGGGGAGATGGCATTCAACCGGGACGGTCTCGGCCTGATCGAGGATAAGGCCGGCACGCGCTATCTGATCGACGAGACAGGCGGCATTTACCGCGAGGGGAAAGCCTGGATGGATTACGACGCCGATTCGAAGACCTACGTGGTCGACGGCGAAGGCTATTACGGCTATCCGAACGGGGAGACGCTGTTCACGATGGAGCAGATGAAAGCAAACGTAAAAGCTTTCGTAGAGGAGCACTATCCGATGGAGAAGGTCACGAACGTCGAGATCGGCGTGACGTATCCGTTCTCCGGTCCCTATGCCACGTGCTCGTTCGATATCGTGATCACGGATGTCGAGACGATCAAATACGAGGCGTATGCGCTCATCGACAAGAGCGGCCTCGTGCACTATATGACCCCGCTTACGGACCGCACTTCCGGCGGCGGCTTCCCGATCACCTATACGCTCTCCGAGAACGGCGAAGGCCTGGTGCAGTACACGAAGGAGTACCCCGACTGGGAAGGGGACATTTACAAGTATGAGAGCGGCTACAAAGACCTGGACGGAAACGACGTGCTCGTCTTCCCGTACGAGTCCATCCGCGACCCGGAAGACAAGAGCGTGACCGTGATCGAGGATTCCGGTTTTACGTATTTCGATGATTTCCATAACGGCTGCGCTGTAGTCTGGAACAGAGACGGCAGGGATTCCCTGATCGACCGCACCGGCAAAGTGCTGCTGCCGTTCGAGCACGACAGCATCTACAACGACTGCGGCATTTACCCCGTCATCTACGACGAAGGCAAGGGCTGGGGCTATATGGATACGGCCGGCGTCACCGTGATCCCGCAGGAATATGAAGGTGCCAAGGGATCCTGGGACAACATCTTTGTCGTGCAGAAGGACAGAAAATGGGGCGTCGTCGATACGGACAACAAGGAAGTCGTGCCGTTCGAATACGACTTCATGAGCAGTCCGGACTACGGCGTCGTCTATGCGTGCAAGGGCGGCAAGGCTTACATCATCACGTTCGAAGACGTCAAGGAAGACGATACGCTGACACCCTGGGGCACGAAGAAGGTTTCTGCGAAGTTCAGGGATGTTCCGGCAGGAGCCTGGTACGAGACGTACCTGCAGAGCGCAGTCGACAACGGCATCGTGGGCGGCACGTCGGACACGACCTATACGCCGGGCGGCAATCTGACCCACGCGCAGATCATGGTCATGGTTGCGAACCTGCACAGCCTGGCAAAGGGCGACAAGTACGACTTCCAGGCGCACAAGACCGCCGGCGAGCACTGGGCACAGACGTTCCGGGATTACTGCAAGGCGGAAGGCATCATCGATGACCGCTTCGACGCGAAACTGGATACAAAGGTGACCCGCGCAGAGATGGCCTACTATTTCGCCCACACGCTGGACGACGATTATTACCTGGATAAGGCGGAAGTATCTCTGAGCGACATCGCGACCGAAGAATACGGCGGTGACATCCTGAAGCTGGCCAAGGCGGACATCGTCGGCGGCTATGAGGTCAAGGGAACGACCGTCAGAGAGTTCCGGCCCTCGAACTACGTGACCCGCGCGGAAGCCGCGGTCTTCGTGTGCAACATCCTCGGAGCGATCGGCCCGACGGGCGGTATATATTGATAAAAGGTATAATAAAGCGGGCCGTCCGGCCGGACGGCTCGCTTTTTTTGCGCGGAAATGTTATCTCAGATGTTTTTCAATTAGATCCATGAACAGCTCGGCGTCGGCCTTCTTCGTGAAGATGGCCCGGGCCAGTGTCTTGCTGCCGCCGCCCTTGCCGCCGTACATGTTCGCATAGTCCTTGACGAGCTGGCCGGCCGCGGGCGTGCCCGGCGTTGCCAGGATCACCGTCTTATCTTTTTCGGAATACAGGGCCGCGGGCTTCGTAAAGATCTCCTCCGCCTTGCGCGCCATGGACTGCAGATCGTCCGCGCTCATGAGCGGGTAGCGGAAGATCGCGAGCGACCCTTCGAAGGCAGGCAGCGCTTCCTTCAGCTTATCTTCTTCGGCCTTGGACAGCGCGCTCTTCAGCTCGGAGAGCTCGCGGCGCACAAGGTCGTTTTTCGCGTCATTGGCGGCCTCTCTCTCCAAAAGGGTCGATACCTCGCACGAGTGCTTTTGTGCGAGCTGTGAGGCGATTTTCGACCTCAGACGGGCTTCCTCAAGGGCGGGTCTGCCCGCCTTGATCGTGATGCGGGTCATGCCCTTGTAATTCTCCGCCTTCAGCACCGAGACGAGGCCGATCTGGCCTGTCGTCGAAGGGTGCGTGCCGCAGCAGGCGCAGCAGTCGTAAGGCGCGTCTGCGTCCCCCACGGTGACCACGGAGATGTCCTCGCCGAACTTGATCTCCTTGCGCACGGGCATGCTCTTCGCTTCCTCGGCGGTATCGAACCACGTCGTCGTGACCGGCACGTTCTGCCAGATCACCTCGTTGGCCGCCAGCTCCGCCTTCGCGATCATCTCGTCGGTGACGGG
>JAFZRG010000127.1 GCA_017619985.1 Bacillota bacterium
GGAAATGGCGGAGAGCGGGGTCTATGACCTCGTTCTCCTTGACATTATGCTGCCGGCCCTGAACGGGCTGGAAGTGCTGCGCCGGCTCCGCCGGACGTCTGACGTGCCGGTGATCGTGCTGACCGCCAGAGACGCGGTCATGGACAAGGTCTCCGGCCTGGACATGGGCGCGGACGACTATGTGACGAAGCCCTTCGCGATCGAAGAGCTGCTGGCCCGCATCCGTCTGGCGCTGCGCCGCAGAGGCACCGCGAAGGCCGCGGAGGAAACGCTCACCTGCGGCGGGCTCTCCCTTTCCGTGCCCCGCCACGAAGTGCGCTTCGAGGGCGAAGAGATCGACCTGACGAGCCGCGAATTCTCGCTGCTGCAGGTGCTGATGGAAAACAAGAACGTCGTACTCTCCCGCGACAGTCTGCTCGAAAAGGTCTGGGGCTACGATTACATGGGAGAGACGAACGTGGTGGACGTGTACGTCCGCTATCTGAGAAGCAAGATCGACAACGTCTACGGCCGCAGCGTCATCCAGACGGTGCGCGGCGTAGGCTACGTCATCCGGGACGAACATGAGTGATAAGACGGGCAGAACGAGAGACAAAAGGATAAGGACGGGTTCCATCGCGCTCCGCATCGCGCTGGGGTCGGCCTTTTTCCTGCTGCTGGCCTTTTTCGTCATCGACGTGGCGGTGATCCTCATCGAAGCCTGGCCCGAGCTTAAGGCGGGGTTCGGCGGCCGGACGAACGGCCTGCCGGGTCCGGAGGCCGTGCAGAACTGGTTTACGGCCTGCCGGGACGTGTTCCTGACCCGCCGCTTCGACCTGCTGCTGAAGGTCGAGGGCGTCGTGATCCTGGTCAAGCTCGTCATGGACCTTCTGCGGGTGCGCAATCAGCTGAAGCCGCTCGACGAGATCGCGCAGGCCGCCATGGACTTAAGCAACATCGACGTCGCCACGGACGAGCGCTTCGCTCGGCTGGAGAACGCGATCGACGAGCTGAGCCCGGCGGAGGAAGGCGCGGTGCTTTCCACGGGAGACGCGGAGCTGGAAGGTCTGGAAGGCGCGGTCAACAAGATGATCGGCCGCATGCGGGACGCCTACAAACAGCAGGCCCGCTTCGTGTCCGACGCGTCGCACGAACTGCGCACGCCTATCGCGGTCATCAAGGGGTACGCGGACATGCTCGACCGCTGGGGCAAGGAGGACGAGGCCATCCTCGAGGAATCCATCGCGGCCATCAAGACCGAGAGCGACAACATGCAGCACCTCGTGGAGCAGCTGCTGTTCCTGGCGCGGGGCGATTCCGGCCGTACACCGGTGGAGAAAGCGGACTTCAGCCTGACGGATATGATGAAGGAGGTCTGCAGCGAATCGTCCATGATCGACGAAACGCACACATACCGCCTCGACGCGGAGGAGGGCGTGACCGCCTACGGCGACGTTTCGCTCCTGAAGCAGACGGCGCGCATCCTGATCGAGAACGCGAAGAAATACTCGCCCGAAAACACCGAGATCGTGCTCGCGGTCAAACAAAAGGATGGCCGGCCATGCTTCTCCGTTGAGGACAGCGGCATCGGCATGGACAGCGAAGCGCAGGCACACATCTTCGAACGCTTCTACCGGGCGGACGATTCCCGGGCGAGAAGCAGCGGCGGTACAGGGCTGGGTCTGGCCATCGCGAAATGGATCGTAGACAGGCACGGCGGACGCTTCGAAGTGCTGTCGCGCAAGGATATCGGCACCAGGATCAGCGTGATCCTATAAACAAAACAGGAGATACATGAAACAGACAAACTGGATGCCAGTCCTGACCGAAAAGGGCGGACCGGCCTATAAACAACTGGAACAGGCACTCCTGCAGGCGGTCAGCGACGGGGAATTGTCTCCGGGTGATCGCCTTCCTTCCGTTCGCAAGTTAGCTGCCGCGCTGGGGATCCACACGGAGACGGTAAGCCGCGCACTGGCGCAAGCAGAAGCAAAAGGCGCTGTCCGCAGCGTGCGGGGCAGCGGGGTCTACGTTACGGAAGGCGCAAAAGGGGCGTCGCTGCTCAAGCCGTATGCCGCCGGCAGCGGTATCGTGGAGCTGGGGAGCCTGTCGCCAGCTATCTTGGATCTTGCAGCGCTTCAGGGGTCATTGCAGCAGGCAGCATTGGGAACCGACCTGCAAAGCCTGTTTGGATATGTGCCGGACAAAGGGTTTGGAGAGAATCTGTCCGCAAAAGAGATCCTTCGGCGGCTTGGCTGCCATGCGGAAAGCGACGAGATTCTGTACGCCTGCGGCGGTCAAAACGCGATCGTTGCCACGATGCTCTCTGCGTTCAAGCCTGGCGACCGCATTGGGGCTGATCCTTACATATACCCCGGGATCCGCTCTGTTGCGGCGATGTTGGGACTGGAGCTGGTATGCATCGGAGGACAGGGCCCTGAAATGACGGAAGAGGAACTGGAGACCGCTGTGAGATGCGGGATCCGAGGTCTTTATGTGACCCCGGACTTGCAAAATCCGACGACCCATGTTATGTCACAGCACTGCATGGATCGGATCGCTGCGCTTGCGGAGAAAGAAGACATTCTGGTCCTGGAAGACGATATATTCGGGCTTGCGCAAACGAACCGCCCAGCTTCCATCGCAGACCGCTGTCCGAATCACACGGTTTTTATTGCCAGTCTGTCGAAGATCGTGTCACCCGGCCTTCGCCTTGCATATGTGAAATGCCCGCAAAGCTTGAAAAGCAGGCTTTCCGAGACGCTTCACAACATTCAGGGCAGTGTTGTTCCCGCATCGCTTGCCGTGATGGAAGATATCGTCCGCGAGGGGAAGCTGGACAGCATGATAGCGCAATACCGCAGCCGGACCTGGGTGCGAAATCTGTACGTCGAACAGTACCTGAAGGGTTGCGAGATCCGGGGAGACCTGTTTGATCCGCTGCGGTGGTGCGTGCTGCCTTTTGCCGCAGACGGAATGGAATTGGAGCGGCGGGCGCTGGCCAGGGGCGTGCGGATCAACTGTGCGGAACGCTTCTATATTGGAAGCGGACAGCCGGCATCGGCATTTCGCCTTTGCCCGGTGACACCAACCAAAGAATCAGACCTGAAAGAATCGCTCCTTCGTCTCAGCAGTCTCCTGGAAGAGCTGCGCTGGGAAGCCTGGTGAGCAAAGTGTGCGGGTGAAAATCCGCACACTTTTTCTTTTTTGCCGGTTTCATTGAGAGGATCACGCCCTGCCTGCTATACTGCAGGCAACAAGAGAGAAACGACCCGGCAGTGAAAGGAGCAAAACCATGAAGACGATCGGCATCCTCGCGGATGAACTTGCAGATACCAGATTAGGCGTCGCCTATTACGAGAAAAAAGGGCTGAAAACGGTCAGCAGGCCCATTGTGTCCGTTTCCGGGACATTCGATACTTTTGCGGTAAGATCACCGGAAGAAAAACACGCGTATGTCGTGTCCTTGGTGGAGGCGCTGAAAACGGAAGGCGCGGAGGCCATCTGCGTGAACGCGAACACCATCTGCGGGCACGTGGATTTTCAAAAGATTGCGGAAGAAACTGGGATGCGCATCGCGACGCCGATGCAGGCATACGGCAGGATCTGTGAGACCCATCGCCATCCGCTGATCCTTGCGGTGACTGCCGCGGCGATCAGCAGCATTCAGGCAGCTGTATCCGCAGCTGTGCCCGACGCGAACGTATTAGGCGTCTACGACATAGATCTTGCTCATAACGTGGAAGCAGGAATGGCACCAATGGAGATCGTGGAGGCCAGAGGCTTGCAGCATCTCTGCGATTATGCAAAAGCCTGCGGCTGCAGCGCCATTATTCTTGGCTGCACGCACCTGCCGTATCTGGCAAAGGAATTTCAGGAATGCACGGAACTGCCTGTCATCGACCCCGCAGACATCGTCGCGGAGATGCTGGGCGTTTACTGTGAATAGAAAGATAGACAGAGAGGAGAAAGAACCATGAAGAAACAGATCGGACCCGGGACCTATGTATTTCCCACCCCTACGTATATTATCGGAACCTATAACGAAGACGGCACGGCGGATGTCATGAACCTTGCTTGGGGCGGTGTATGCGGCTTTAAACCGCCCTGCGTGCAGATCAGCCTGAATACGGGGCGGCGTACCCGGGAGAATCTGTTGCGTACCGGATGCTTTACCGTAAATATCGGCGGTGTTAATCTGATGGCGGAATCCGACTATTTCGGCCTGATCTCCGGCAGCAAGGCGAATAAGCTGGAAACTGTTGGGTTCACTTCGACGAGAAGCGAGAACGTGGATGCGCCGGTCATCGATCAGTATCCGCTGACCCTTGAGTGCCGCATGGTCGACAGCCGCGAGATCGGGCCACATTTAATGGTGATCGGCGAGATTGTAGGCGTCGTGTGCGATGAGGATGTGCTGGATGATAAAGGTAAGCCAGATGTGAAAAAGATTAAGCCCTTGGGGCTGGATCCCATCGGGCACAATTACATCGCCTTCGACCACATTGTCGGAGAAGCCTACAAGGAAGGACGCAAATATTTGAATAAGTAAGCGAAGCATCCTCAACGATGCAAAAAAGCGCCCCGGCAGTCTTGCCGGAGCGCTTCTCTTTTGCTTCTTATTCGACTTTCTCGAAGGCGTCCTTGCCTAAGCCGCAGACGGGGCAGACCCAATCTTCGGGGATGTCTTCGAACGCAGTGCCGGGCGCGATGCCGTTGTCGGGGTCACCGACCGCGGGATCGTACACGTAACTGCAGGGGCATTCGTACTTATCCATCGTTTATGCCTCTTCCATAACGGCTTCGGAATCTGCGTTCTTTCTGACGCTCTCGATGCCGTTCTTGCAGCCGGACATGCTGGAGTAGCCTTCGGATGTGAGGATGATCTCGCCGTTGGCAGCCTTCAGTCTGAATCTGAGTTCACCGGCCTTGTCGGTGTAGATCTCGAACTTGGGGTTCTTGGCCTTCTCGAAGCCTTCGACGGTCTGGTCTTCAACTGCGGCGATCGGAGCGTTCTTGGCGACGCTGGCGATGCCGTTCTTGGCGCTGGACAGAGCCGTATAGACCTCGGAAACACCGATGATCTCGCCGTTGCCGGCCTTCAGACGGAACGTGAAGCCGGTCTTGGTCTCTTTGATAACATATTTGCCCATGGGTATGTCCTCCTATCAAGTAATAAGAAGTGTTTTGATATATCAAAATCAGTATAGCATTTTATGAACAAAAATCAAAGTTTTCTCTTTTTTCCCGTGACCCGCGGCAAAGCCGCCCGCCGCGCCGTCCTTCCGGAGCGATCTATGATATAATTATATAGTTATGGCCCCGATCGAAACGAAAAAAAGAAATAACCGAGGCTCGCTCCCCGTTCTCCCCATGATCGTGTTTTTCGCATGTCTGGTGGGACTGGACCTGCTGATGCGGGCGGAATTCGCCGACCCTGCGGCCGCTGCGCCTGCCGGAGACCCCGCGCTGCGCTTCACGCTGTGCTGGGCGGCCGGTCTGACAGGCTTCGTGTGCATGCTTCCCGGCGTTGCCCGCCGCATCGCGATGCCGCTGATCACGGCCTTCTGGTGCCTGATCTGCCTTCTCCACGCCGTGATCCGCCATCTGACCGGCAGTTTTTTCTCCGTCGCGGATCTGGATTACGCGGAGGACGGCGCGAAGTTCTTCAGCAAGCAGTACCTCGTCGTGCAGCCCCGGCTGGCCGTCTACTGTATCTGCGCCGTCTGCGCGGTGCTGTTCGTCAGCTTCTTCTCCCGGAAGCGCTCCTGGGGAAGGCTGCCTCTGATCGCAGGTGTGCTGCTGCTGGCGCTCGGAACGCTCTTCGGGGTCAGCGTGCACCGGAACCTGCTCCCCGCGGAAAACACGAAGATGTCCTGGAGCGTCGAAGGCGCGGATCACGGCGCGGACAGTTACCTGTACCGGGACATGACCGACGCGAACCGCTGCATGGAAGTGGCGGGCGTGTATCAGTACCTGTGGCGCAGCTTCGTCGTCTCAAGCGGCTTGGAAGACGCGCGCCGCTACGGCAAAATGTACGAAGAGCTGGACGCCTGGTACGCGGGCAAGCGCGAAGATCCGCACCGTCCCAACGCCTACAGCGGCGTGCTGGAAGGGAAGAACTGCTTCTTCATCCTGCTGGAATCCGTCGACACGTGGCTTTTAACGGAAGACTATATGCCCAATCTCTACGCGCTGCAGCAGGAGAGCGTGGACTTTACGGATCACTATTCCAGCCTGTTCATCACCGCGTCGACATTCAACACCGAATTCACCGCCAACACCGGACAGATCCCGCCTTCCGCAGGGCTGTCCACGGAGGCGTACGTTGAGAATACGTTCCCCATGTCGCTGGCAAAGCTGTTCACGGACAAAGGATATCTGGCGCGTTCGTTCCACAGCGCGGACCCGACCGTCTACAACCGCGGCGACATCCACCACAACCTGGGTTACGCCTCCTACAGCTGCCACTATAACATCGGCATGGACAACTACAGGCTGGACAGCCAGCTCATCCGAGGCCTGCCCTGGATGATCGAGCGCCTGCCGGCCTTCAACTTCATCCTGACGTTCTCGGGTCACGGGCCGTATACGGAAGAGTTCGCGGACATCTCCGACCCGCACCTCGAGGAGGCAACGGCAGCCGTCGCGCAGGCGGACATCCCCGAAAAGGCCCGCGCGTCCGAAGAGTATCTGCTGGCCGTCGCGCACGCCATGGAGACGGACCTGTTCATCGGCGAACTCGTGCAGGCGCTGGAGGAGCACGGCCTGACGGACGACACGGTCCTGGTGTTCTTCACGGACCACTACTGCAAATACATGAGCGACACGGAGCTCGTGATGGAACTGAAGGGCGTTTCCGACATGGACATGATCTGCCGCACGCCGTTCTTCATCTGGTCGAAGGATCTTGCGCCGCGCAAGATCACGAAAGTGACCTCCACCATGGACATCGCGCCGACGCTGGTCAACCTGTTCGGCCTGGACGCGGACTATGCCTGGTATCCGGGCAGCGACGCGTTTTCTTCGGAAGGCGGGGTCGCGGTGTTCCGCGGCGGAAGCTGGTACGACGGCCGCACGCATTCGAGCGAACCCACGCCGGAAACGCTGCAGCTGCTGACGATGGCAGGGGACGCGCTCCGCTGCGACTATTTCCGGTCGCACGAGACTCCATAATGTGATATAATATATTCTCTTATCGGGTGGTGATCCGCCCGGTGAAAGGAAGGCTTATGAACCGCAATTTTCTTCACAGTCTGATCCGGAACTTCACCCGGGTCGATATGATCGTGATGGTGCTGCTGTGCCTGGTCATCCTCTGGCTGAACGTCTATGCCGGGATCTTTGCGCTGATCCTGGTCGCAGCCCTCAGCCTGTTCCATATGAAGCTGATGGACCGCGCCTCGGAAGAGAGCATCCGGGAATATGAGGAGTCCGTCATCCGCCAACACCTGGACAGCGTCGGGCTGAACGAAGACGGCACGGTCACGGACGAAGCCGCCGCAGCGGAGATCGACCGCCTGAAGAAGCTGAACGAAGACAGCCAGAGCTGCATCGCTCTTATCAATATCGACAACTACGACGAACTGCTGTCCAGTTCGCCTGCGGAAGAGCAGTCGACGATCAACGCGGAGATCGACAAGAAGATCCGCAGTTGGACCCAATACGTCGACGCGGCGGTCACGCGCGTGCGCAGCAACCGCTATTACGCGCAGTTCGAGCAGAAATACCTGGCGGAACAGCGCCGCAGCGAATTCCCCATCATCAACCAGATGCACGAGATCGAGACGCAGGCGGACTTCCCCACGTCTCTGTCCATCGGCATCGGCGTGGGCGGCA
>JAFZRG010000128.1 GCA_017619985.1 Bacillota bacterium
TCCTCGTCGGCCTCCATCGCTGCCGGTGCAGAAGCAACGACGGTCGTCATCTCTGCAGGAGCTTCCGCGGGTTCCGTCTCTCTCGGCTCCTCCGCCTCTGAAAGCTCTACCTGCGCATCCTCCATCACGTCTTCTTCCGCTTCCGCGGTTCCCGCGTAAAAGTATTCGTTGCTTTCCGCGTTCTTCGCGGAATCGCTCATGTACATAGGTCCGCTCGCCTGCGGCGCTGCGTCCTTGCTGTTCTGCGTGATCCCCCATCCCGCGTAAACAGCGATCGCAAGACAAGCCGCTGCCGCGACCCAGCGTCCGGCGGATCTTCCAAAGAAGAACCCCTTGAGCTTCTCCGCGAATCCGGCCTTTTTCTCCTGTGCGGGCTTTGCTTCGACTTGTGTGTCCAGCGCTTCGCCGGCGATGTCGTCGTCGATATAGCCCATGCCTTTCAGCAGATCGAAACCTTTCATACGCTAACCCCCTCTTTCTGCAGATAGCCCCGCAGTTTTTCCCGCGTGCGCAGCAGCGAGCTCTTGACCTTGCTCTCGCTGTATCCCAGCGCCTCCGCGACTTCCGCGACCGATTCGCCGGACAGATATCTCCGCACGAAGATCTTCCGGTTGTCCTCGCTCTGTTCGCGCAGGAACGCGCTCAGCAGGTGCCCGATCTCCTCGGGCTCGAACGCCTGCTCCGCCAGCGCGTCCGGGATGCACTGCTGCATCTCGTCCGTCAGTTCCACGACCTGTGCAGACCGCTTGGCGGCGTTTCTGTACTCGAGCATGCCGAGCGCTGCGTTGCGGCAGATCTTGACGATATAGGCGAGGAAATGCACCGGCCTGTTCGGCGGGATCGAATTCCACGTCTTGAGATACGTGTCGTTTTCACACTCCTGGGCATCTTCTCTGTCTTCCAGGATGCGCATCGCCACCGCGTAGAGTTTTCCGCCATAGCAAACACGCGTCTGCTCTATGGCTTCCTCGTCGCGGGCGAAATACAGTTCTATGATCCTGGCATCATCCAAAGCAATACCTCTTTTTGCCGTAAGGGCCTTACACTTTATAAGACAGGAAGGCTGCGGCGGGGGTTGCGCCGCAGTCTCCGTTTTTTACTTTATGCCTGGGGAGCAGGGCCGGCCTGCGGGCCGTTCTTTTCCTTTTCCCCGGCTTTGGGCTGCACGGCGGGCTGTTCCTGATGGTACGTCGCGTCCAGCCACTCCTTGGCCAGCTTCGGATCGTCTCCGATGCCCTGCACGAAGTTCGAGAAGTGCTGCGGGTCGTTCTGCGTCCGGTTCATGCCCTCGATCATCGCCTTCTGGACCGCGGGATCCTTGACCGCCACCCAGATGGACTTCTTCATGGCCGGGTCATCCTTCAGACGCAGCGCCTCCGCCTTCATATCTTCGTAGTCCACCGGCTTGTTCTGATGATCCGGGGACTGCGACAGGTTATACAGCGCGACCGTCTTGCACATCTGCATCGCGAAGCGGTTGATGTCTTCTTTGCCCATCTCCGCCCCGTAACGCATCTTCTGGGAGAAGTTCAACTTCTGCAGGTTCTCCCTGAACTGCGCCATGGGCGTGCCCGGGGCTGCCTGGATCTCCTGCGCCGGCTGTGCGGCCGCAGTCTTCATGGAATTGCGCATCGCTTCCGCGTCGGGCTGGACGAACGCGCCGTTCAGCTGCTGCTGCGCGAATCTGCGGTCGGACAGGCACTTCGTCATATACTTCTGATAGACCTTGTCCTCCGCCAGGTGACCCCTGCAGCCTTCGATGTTCTCCGGCGTCACAGGTTTGCCTGCCTTCTCCAGCAGGGCCGTGATATACAGGGTGCCGAAGCCGTTCTTTAAGGTCTCGGGATCCACGACGGGCTGTTTCAGGGCCGCGTCGAGTTCCGCGCGCGTCTGGTTGAACGCGGACGTGGGATCGCCCTCGACCTTCAGCGGCGTCTCGTCCGCCTTGAAAGCCGGCCAGCCGACCGGTTCGTGGACCGCGGGCTGTTCGGGCTCTTCGTGGATCACGTTCTCTGCCTGGGGCTGCGGGACTGCCTGCTCTTCCAGATGTACGTTATCGCCTTCGCCCTTGATGTCGAACTTCTGGCCGTCGATCTGGATCTCCAGATCGTCTTCGATCTGATCCAGATTTGCCGCTTCCTCCGCAGCCTGGTTCAGATTCGGCTGCGCCTGCTGCTGGACGCCGTCCATCTCGAGCGCGCGCACCTGCTCCACGAAGGCGTTGTGCTTCGCGTCGAATTCCGCGTCCGTAGCCGTAAAGACGTCCAGGACGTAATGCTTCAGCAGATCGGGCTTGCGCTTGAAGGCGCTCTCCAGCATCTTGTATTCGTCCGTTTTCTCATATTCCTGCATGAACGCGCGCTTTTCCGCAGACGACGCGTCTTCGTTGTTCGTGACCTTGCCGCTGCGCTTCGATCCTATGATCTCCGCGATGCTGTACCACGCGCCTCCCATGACGTCCTTTGCCAGCGCCGGCTGTTTCTTGGACATCTCCACATGGCCCAGAGCGCCGGTCATCTGGTCCCAGGTCATGACGCCCTGGTAGCCGAAGAATTCACCGCGCAGATGCAGGCCGTTCTTGGCGTTGCGCTCCAGCATGTCGGTGTATTCCTTGTTCTCCAGCACCTTCTTATACTGCGCCATGATCTCGGCGTTCGAGAAGTAGACGCGGTCCGGATTCTCGTGCAGCAGCTTGTTGACTGCCGTCACGCGCACGCAGTGGTCCAGAGCGACTTCTCTCTGGCCGCGCATCCACGAAGTCATGCCCTTGCCGGTCGTGTTGTGATAGAGACCGTCCCTGTGGGGCGCCATCGAATTCTTGCGCAGGAAGAACAGGATGTTGCTGGCCGGGTCGCTCTCCGGCACGTCGGTCTTGCCCTGCGCGATGGCGTTCTGATCCAGCAGCTTCGCCAGCTCCGCGCCGGACGCGCCGCCGTTCGCCGCATTCACGAAAGCCTCGAGCGCCTGCGGGTCGTTCGCCATCTTCTTGACAGCCAGTTGGAAGTCCGGAAGATTCTTAATGAAGTCTTCCTGCACCGCCTGCTCCATAGTATTGGGCCGTTCGTCTGCCGGGAGCTCCTTCATCAGCGCCTTGTTCAGCACGCCTGCGATCTGTCCCTGCAGCCGCTGTTCTCTCTGCTCCGGCGTCTCCCCTTCGGGTGCGGCGAGGACCTGAGCCGCCGCGTTCTGCACGGCAGTCAGACCGTCCTGCTCCGGCATGGCGATGCCTTCCGCGCGGAGTTTCTGTACGAGCGGGTCAGCGAACACTTCCTTGGAGTGATATTCTTCGTCCGCCAGCACGCGCAGATCACCCGCGTCTTTCAGGGCGTTCACGTATCCTTCGACGACCTTCGGGTCTTTCAGCCTTTCGTTCAGATCGCCCAGCATGTTGTCCACGCTTTCCTCCGCCTGATCGCGGAGGTCGGCGACCGTCTGGCTCTTCGGATTGTCGTAGATCGTCACCTTGCGCTTCATCAGCTGCGGATCCTGCGGAGCCGTCAGGATGATGCGGCGGTCCAGGAACATCTCCCGGATGTTCTGCGCCAGCTCGGCGCGCTTTTCATCGCTCGCGGCGATGGCTGCGGGGTCTTCCTGCGCCGCGGAGCGGATGCCCTCCAGCGCCTTGTTGTAGCGGTTGCCGACGGTATTCGTATCCTTCATGGGAACAGAAGGATACTTTTCGATGAATTCGTCGGTCAGCGCTTCGTACGCCGTCTTGAATTCCTCCGGCGGCAGCTGGAACAGGTTCGAGAGCCTGTCGAATTCCTTCACGTCCGCCTGGATCGCGTTCTCGATCGCGCGGTAGCGGTCGGAGAACTGCACTTCGTTGATCAGGAGGTTCAGATCTCTGGTATTCAGATACGAGTTGTCGATCTCCCTGCCGGACAGACGCGCTTCGATGACGCCTGCCAGCTGGTTCGCCACCATGCCGTACAGGAATCCGTGCGTCTCCGGATGGCCTTCCGCTTCCGCCTGCTTCGCGTCCTGCAGCTGCTGGCGGTATTCCTTCATCTTGGCCGTATCGGACCAGCGCTGGATGCCCGCGCTGTTGAATACGGCGGCTCTCAGCTGAAGCGGGGAATCGAGACGCTCGTTCAGCCGCGTCATGAACTGCTGGTCGTTCTTCAGCGCTTCGACGCCTGCGTTCAGCTCTGCTTCGGAGATGAACGCGCGGTCAGGATGCTCCGCGTAGATGCGGTTCATCGCGGTAAAGCGGAGAAAATCGTCTCTGCGGTTCAGTTTCTGGGCTTCCGTGACCCATTTCTCTTCCGCGTTGCCCTCCAGCAGGGGCGTGTAAGCGTCCGCCATGACCTGCGCGCGCACTTCGTGCAGCACGTTGGGCTCTCTCATGTCGTCCGGCGCGTTCTTCAGGCGGTCCTGCGCGGCGAGGCCGTTCAGCATCTGCGCCATGTCGGCGCCGCCCATACCCTGCTCCGCGCCTTCCAGCAGCGTGTTCAGCTCTTCCGGGTTCTCCTTCAGAGCGTTCACCGCGCTCTTGAAATCGTCCGTCGCAGCCAGAAGACCTCCGCGGCGGCCGATCTCGCCGACCGGCGGCAGCTTATCGTACGGGATACCGTCCTGCTGATACTGCGCGATGATATACAGTTCCGCGAGCGCCTGACCCATCTCCGCCTGGCGGCCTTGCTGCTGCAGCGTGCGCAGCTGGCCCAGGAGGATCTTCCTGTGGTTCTCGTAACCGGGCTGGACGCCGGGCAGTTCGAACGCGCGGTTCTCCATCGCGTCGAAATAGTTGACGTCGTTCGCCGGCTCGATATCCTCGAGCTTGCCTCCGGTCTGCAGGAACTGGTCGATCTGCTGATAGCTCAGGGAGGAGCGTATCTTCTGCTCTTCCGCTTCGAGCTCCGCGGGCGTGATCAGCGCGTCCGGGAACATCTTCTTTTCCAGACTTCCGAGCGCCATGAGCTTTGCCACTCTGTCCGCGTCGGAAAGCTGCAGATCCATCCAGGTCGTACGTCTCTGATTGCGTATCGTATGGTCGACTGTCTTAGAAGGATCGGCGAAGAGTTCGTCCATCTTTTCCTTGACGCCCGGGCGCTTCAGAAATTCGTTCGTCGCGAGTCCGTTGATCACGTTCAGCGACAGGATCTCTTCCTCCCGTCCCGGATTCCTGGCGATGTGCTCGCGCATCACGTGCATTCTCGCGTACGCCTGGATCAGGTGCTGCTTCCGCTGCGGCGTCCACTGTCTCTGCTGTCCGTACGCGTCGGTCAGCGTCTGCATCTCCCTGTCCGCCCACTGGGATGCGGTCTGGCGGGCGATGGCCCCTGCGGCGGGATCGATGAACTCGTTGCCGCGGGCGCGGTTGTATCTCGCCTTCAGCGCGTTCAGATCCGGCGCGTTCCGCATGTTCGTCATCGTCTGGGTCGCGTAGGATGCCTGCGTTTTGATCCGTTCCAGCGTGCCGGCGTAGCGCGGATCGGCCTTGATCCGCTCTTCCGTCAGCCTCAGCTGGTTCTGGGACAGTCGCGTGTAGGCGCCGTCCGGCGAATCCATGGTCAGCTGGCGCAGCGCGAGGGCGCGCACGACATGATTGGCCAGCTGCTCACGGCCTTCCCGGGTCCTCGCCAGCGTTTCGTTGGGATCCTGAGGATTGAAGACGGGTCCCAATTCGGCATAGGCAGCGCCGATGGAACCAGGCCGGAATTCGGGATACGGGAAGCGGCTGCGCAGGCTCACCACGTTCTGCGCGTGTGCCTGTACGTACGCGTCGCCGCTGCGGTTGAACGTGTTCCCCATCAGCTGGCGGCCCAGCGCCGCGCCTTCCTGCTCGATGCCGCGGTTCAGCGCCAGATGGGCGTCGCCCAGTTTGACGGTCTCCACTTCCGCTTCCAGCTGAGCGTCGGTAATGATCACGTTGTCGCTGCCCGCCTGTCTCTGCAGGTTGCGGATCGCGGTCATGGCGGCGAATTCGTTCGCCAGCGCACCTTTGCTGACGTCGACTGCGTCCGGGTCAGTCTCGATGAGGTGCATATAGTGCTCGGCTCTCTGTCTGTGCTTTTCGTAGCGCAGCGTCGCGAGGCCGATGGCAGCGTTCTTCAACCCGTCCGTATCGCGGATCTGACCCTGAACGGAACCCATGAACACGTTGTCCTGACGGAGGGCGTTTTCCGCCTCCGCGATTTCTTCATCGGTCACGTACGGGTTGGGTTCGTCGTCGCCCTGATGGGCGTTGCGGACGTTGTTGAGCGCGGCGAAACGGATGAACTCGTTCTCCGCCTGCGTGCGCTCCTGCTCGTTATACGTATGGTTCGGAAGCTCGCTGATCCGCGTCTCTTCCGTATCCACCATATTCTCGATGCCGCCGCGGGCGATCGACGCCACGCGGTTCTGCAGTTCGCCGTACTCTATGTCACCCGTGAGCAGTTCGGACAGTTCCTGCGCCTTCGCGGGGTCGCTCATGGCCGTATCGACGGCCTTCTGGATCTCGCTCTCGTCCGGCGCATCCTGGATCGCTTGGGCAAGCGCGCCCGGAGAAAGGTGCTCCCGGCCGCCGTGTTCGCTCTCGCTGGCCAGCTTGCTGAGCGCCATGACCTTGATCGTGGCCTGTCTCAACTGCGAAGTCTGCGTCAGCGTGAGCGGTCCGCCTTCCAGTCCCAGATCTCTCAGATCGTTCTTGGCGGCGGCCAGCTGCTCGCCTATCGTCGGGTAGCTGATGGTCTGCAGATTCTGCAACAGTGTATTGTTGAACGCTTCCGGATGTCTGCGGTAATCTCTCGACATGCGCGGACGGTAACCCGCGGCGATCGAGCGGGTCAGCTCGTTCATGTGTTCCCAGCTGCGGTTCGCCGCGTCGAGGGCGCCGTTCACGAACGGAACGTTCGCGGCGTCTTCCGTCAGTTCGCGGATCTCGTCGCCGTTCAGTTTTGCGGCCGGACCTGCGGGGTCGGACACCATGACGTTCTGCAGCGCGACGGCCCGCAGGACGTGTTCACGATACGTAGCCTGCTGCGTAGCCGTCAGGGCCTGTCCGCTCACGCGGCGCAGTTCCGTCAGATCGCGCAGCACCTGGACGGAATCGTTGAATTCCTCCTGAACGGTGCGTCCCGGCATCTCGGTGTATTCCGGGCGCGCGAACGATACGTAATCGTCGTGATTGACGTAACGGTCGTCGTTGAGCCCCTTCGCTTCGTTGAACTGCCGCTCGATCTCCTGCGGCGTGTGCAGCGGGGCGTTGCCCTGCGGCCGCGGCGCGGGATGCTGCGTGTATTCCGCGTACAGCTTGAGGATGCTCCTCTGGCGGGTGTTGCCGAATCCTCTGGTGCGGTTGCTCTGCTTTCCGTTCGAATAGACGTCCAGCATCTGAAGCATCCTGTCGTCGTCCGCCGCGCTCAGAGGCATGTTCCCCTCGAGCATGGCGATCTGGCGGCGCACTTCCGTCTTGACGTTTTCGAATTCCGTGCTGTTTCTTCCTCTGCGGATGCCGGGGATATAGTAGCCGGTGCCGGTCGCTTCCAGTTCCTTCAGGACCTGGCGCAGCACGACGGCGCGCCTTGCCCGGTCTTCCTGCGGCAGGGCGTCTTCTCCGACGGTCTGGGACTGATAGTTCGCTCCCAGCTGCTGGTCGGTTTCGGTCCGGAATTCATGCTGCGCGTTGCGCCACGCGAGAGGCTGGTCCGGGACCTCGAAGGTATGCGTCTTCATATAATCCGCATAGGTGGGATCCTGCATCATGCGGCCGGACATCGCTTCGATGTTGCGCTGGCTGAAGCGCGGCGGATATCCCTGCGCGATGTGATCCCTCGCATCCATGGCGTTCCGGACGGTCAGGTACAGGAGGGAGTTCAGATTCGCTTTTTTCGCCTGGTACTCTTGGCTGTTCGCGTCGAGTTCCCCATCGTCGACCTGCTCCTCCATCTCGGCGAGCTGGTCCATGATGGCCCCTGCATAAGTGTATGAGGCGGCCTGATATCTCTGGGTCAGTTCCCGGAGCTGTTCTTCGTTGTAGTTCGGTCTGGGCATGGTATTCTCCTTTGATTGCGTCGATATATGCTCAGTGTAAACTGCGTTGTCCAACAAATATCCAACAATATTTTTTTCATTTTATCATTTTCGGCAAAAATTTGCATCGTCCCCCTTCCCTTGTTGGACATTTGTTGGATTTGCTTTTGGTATAATAGGAACGTAAGAACGATAAACAACAGATCCGTGTTTGAATAAGGAGTCATCACCATGGCAGATCCCAACGAACTTAAAACATTCCAGGACCTTTACGAAGAACTTTCGAAGCCGGCGCAGCAGACGCCGGAATACGCGGAGTTCCTGCAGAAACTGAACAGCGTCAACACGAAGATGTCTGCGATGTATACGCCGGACCATTACAACAGGATCCCCCTCGTGACGGAGGCGGACAAAGAAGAGCTTCTGAACCTTCATGAAGAGCTCGGCGTCGCGGCGGAAAAAGCGCTGAAGAATCCCGGCGGCATGGAAAACGCGACGCTGGACACGCTCAAAAAACTCAACGGCCTGAACAACGCCTACCGCAACGCCATGAGGAATTACATTCCGTCCGAGAAGAAAGCGCTGCACACGATCCACGAAGAGATGCGCACGCCGGTCATCGACACCCGCGATACGCAGCTGAAGGCGCAGATCGGCGGCACGGTCAGCAAGCGCCAGCCGCTGACGTTTCTGGATCCCAAAGGCAATACGATCTCCGGCGTATTCATTCCGGAGAAGCGGGAGACCGGCCTGGAGGACATCGTCGCCGCCGTGAACAAGGCGTCGCAGACCGCGAAAACGAAGAACGGCAAGCGGGTCTTCCTGAACATGATGGATCACTTCAAAGACCTGCACGCGGAAGAAGAGGACAAAAGCCTGTACCGCGACGTCGAACTGATGGTAAGGATGGCGGTGCCGGGCTCGAATCCTCCGAAGTTCACGCCCGAATCCGTCGCGTCGTACATCGACCACTATTTCGACGGCGAACTGCGGGGCGGCAGCGTGCAGAACGAGATCGGCGCACAGACGATCAGCGATCTGACGGAAGCGCTGAACAGCAATTATCACAGAGCCACGATCAACCTCGGCGACGCAAAGATCGAACCCGGAAGCCGGATCGACACCCGCAACGCTGCCATGAGCTCCGTTGCGGAACTGCTCGGTGTGCCCAACGTCATCGCCCGTTCCAAACCCATGCAGATCATCGACGCGAACGGCAACAAGGTCAACGGAACGTTCATGACGGAGGCGGAAGGCATGGATCCCGGCAATCTGCCGCCGGAGGCTGAAAAGATCGGCGTCAGCGCCGGCAGCGGGACGGACGGCAAGGCCTTCAAGGACATCGCGGACCTGCAGGTGCTCGACTACATCTGCGGCAACATCGACCGCCACGCGAACAACTTCTTCATGAAGTTCAACAAGAAGGGCAAGCTCGAACACATCCAGGGCATCGACAACGACTGTTCCTGCGGCGAACGCATCCCCGAAAAGGGCGAGGGCTTCAACCGACTGGTCGGCCTGAAGGATCTGCGGGTCATGAGCGAGTCCATGTACAACAAGATCAAGGACCTGACCCCGGCGCAGCTGCGTTTCTCCCTGCGCGGCTACGGCCTCTCCGAGAAGGAGCTGAACGCGGCATGTACGCGCATGAAGCAGATCCAGGCCATGGCCAAGAGAGACATCAAGTACTATGCCGACAAGGAGAAGAAGCCCAAGGCAGGCAGACTGCTGATCGTGCCTGACAACCAGTTCAAGAAGATGAGGCTCGAAGACATGGCGTCGTACAAGACGTTCAATTACCGCGGACAGCCTGTCCGGATGGAATCGAACCTCTTCGCGATGGTCAAAGGAAACCTCACGGAATTCAAGGATATGTACCGCCGGCAGGAGGCCGAACGCGTTGCAGAAAACAAGGCGCGCGAGACCCTGAAGAGCGAGATCGCCATCGGTTCCGACAACAGAGCAAACCCAGGCGCCATCGAGAAGAACGCAGAGCAGGCGGAAAAACTCAGCAAGGAGATGGATAAGCGTACGAACCCGTGGAAA
>JAFZRG010000129.1 GCA_017619985.1 Bacillota bacterium
CTGTCCTCCTGTGTCCCGTGCGAAAATGCGGATCTGCTGGCCTCTTTCCGGGATCTGAAGGAATACTATTGCGGATCAAAAGGGGAGTACCGCCTGCTGATCAGCAAGGAACTGCAGAGTCCTTTGTCGATCGGTATGTTCCGCAGAACGATCTGTGTCGTGCTGCCTGACCGGGCGTATGCGCCTGAAGATGCGGATCTGATCTTCCGTCACGAACTGATCCACATCTGCCGAAACGATGGCGCAGTGAAGTTTTTTTTGACGTTCTGCACGGCGTTGTGCTGGTTCAACCCACTGATGTATAAGGCGATGCGTTATTGCAGCGAGGATCTGGAACTGTCCTGCGACCAGCTTGTTTTGCAGGACGTCGGGGAAGAAAATACGCAGCGATATGCATCCCTGATCCTTGAGTCGGCAGGAGAGCCCCGCGGTTTTACGACCTGCCTGGCCGCTTCTGCACAGTCTCTGCGGTACCGGCTGACGGAACTGCTGAAGAAAGAAAAGAAAAACGCCAGCGGTGCGCTGCTGGCGGGGATCAGTGTTTTTCTGATGCTGATCTGCCTTGGGAGCGTCACCCTGGCATGGGACGCGGGGACGGTCGGCTCTGTGATCCATGCAAACACGGAAGGCAACGCGGTCAGCATCCGATCGGCGCAGATCTTTGAAAAAACGGGAAAATACTCCCAGAAAGTTCTGGCGGAACACTGCAGCGACCCGGATCGCCTTTTGGATCGGCTGGATTCCATGCCTTGTGAAGAGATGCTGTGTTCTTACCGTGTCGAACGGGAAGAAAAGACATGTTTAAGTATTTATGCAGAAGCGGATGGCCAAAATGTATGGCTGGCGGTATATGATCACTACGCGACGCTGAATGGTGGTTTTCCGTCCGTTCAGAGATGCTTTTATCTGCCGGAATCGGTCGATTGGGACGTACTGTTTTCCCTGTTTGAATAGACCGGATCACAGGATATCCGAGATCAGACGGCCGACGCTTTCCTTGACCTTCACATCCCAGGTGCGCTGCGCGTACAGCACGGGCGTCAGATGGGTGGACTGCTCCATGTCCCGGAAAAAGGCGTTGTGCAGCTGGCGCGCGATATCCTTGTCGTAGATGACCGCGTTGCATTCGAAGTTCAGCTTGAAGCTGCGGATGTCGAAGTTCGCGGACCCGACGGAGCTCACTTCGTCGTCCACGGTGATGCACTTGCTGTGCAGAAACCCTTTGTTGTAGATATAGACCTTAACGCCGCATTCCATCAGGGAGGCGGCGTTGTTGTACGTGACCCAGTACACGAACGGATGGTCCGGCTTGTTCGGGATCATCAGGCGCACGTCGATACCGGAGAGGGCAGCGGTCTTCAGCGCCTCGAAAATGCTCTGGTCCGGGATGAAATAGGGAGTCTGGACGAACACGTTCTTCTTTGCGGTCGTGATCATCTTCAGGTAGACCCGCTTGATCTCCTCCTCGGGGCTGTCCGGTCCACAGGAGACGATCTGCACGCCGCTGCGGCCCGCGGGGATCAGGACCTTGTAATCGAGGTCATCGCCCTGGAAGTTCTCGCCGCTCGCGTATTTCCAGTCCATGAGGAAGCGGGCGTCCACGTCTTCGACGCAGCCGCCGACCAGGCGCAGATGCGTGTCGCGCCAGCCGTTGAATTTCGTGGAGCGGCCTTCGTATTCGGACGCGACGTTCAGGCCGCCCACGTAGGCGACCTTCTCGTCGATCACCACGAGTTTGCGGTGGTTGCGGTAGTTCGGGCGGAGCTGGATCTTCAGGATGTTGGCGGGGAAGAAGAAAGCGACTTTGCCGCCGGCTGCTTTCAGCCCTTTGAGGTGCTTCTCGCGGATGCGGTTGCTCCCCATGGCGTCCAGCAGCAGGCGCACTTCCACGCCTTCCTCAGCCTTTTTGCGCAGCGTGCGCAGGATGCGCAGACCCACGTCGTCGGGCTTCATGATGAAGTACTCCATGTTGATGAACTTCTCGGCCGCTTCCAGATCGCGCACGAGCTGGTCGAACTTCTCCTTGCCCTCTGTAAAGACGCGCACGTCGTTGTTCTGCGAGTAGAACGCCATGGCGTGGACCTGGTTCAGATAGATCAGATCCTTCCACTTTTCGCCCTCCGGATTCAGATGCTTGTACCGGCCGTAGGCCATGTCGTCCATCTGGATGCTCAGCTCTTCGCCGGCTTTCTGCATCTCGAAGCGCGTCTGCTTGAACAGCTTCTGCCGCGTGATGTTCTGCGAAAGGAAGAAATAAAGAAAAATGCCCACGCCCGGCAGCAGATTGATGACCATGAGCCAGGCCAGGGTGGCGGCGGGGCTCTTTCTCTCCAGGAAAATAACGGCGAAACTCAACAGAAGATCGATGACGAAGATCGTCGCGATGATCGCCGCGGGTGAATTTTCATAGAGATTGATCAGTCTGAAAAAGGCAGTGAGCATTTGTGTTTTGCAGTGAACCTGTTACAGCAGTCCGTTCAGCGCATTGCGGAACGCCGTTTCGGGCACGGCTCCGTCGATGCGGTTGATCATCTTGCCGTTCTTGAAGAACATGAAGCAGGGGATGCCCATGACGCGGTTCTGGATGGCCAGTTTCTTGTGTTCATCTACGTTGACCTTGCAGAAAGAGATCTTGTCGTATTCCGCGGCGCAGGCTTCGAAGATGGGCCCCATGGCCTGGCAGGGTCCGCACCAGTCAGCGTAAAAATCGACGACGGCTGCGGACGAGCCCGTCGTGATCGGCCCGTAGGTCTCTTCAGTCAGATATGTGATATGATTCATTTCGATGCCTCCTGTATCGTTTGTCTGCTATCATAGCAATCTATATTATCACGCGCGCGAAAGCCTTGCAAGGGTGGCGCAGACAAGGAAAAGATGGTATGATAAATCGTTAAGGAGTGCACTATGCAGAGATTTTTTGACAGAAGGACGCTGCTGCTGTTCCTCATCCTGATCTACCTCGGTCCGGTCCGTGCCGTCATGACCAACGGAGCGTCCGGGTTTTCCGACTGGATCGTCAGCACGCTCATCACGATCCCGGGGATCATCATCGGGCTGTCGTTCCACGAATACGCCCACGCCATGGTCGCCTACAAATGCGGCGACGTGACCCCGAAGGTCATGGGACGCTGCACGATCGACCCGCAGGCGCATGTGGATCTGTTCGGCATCCTGTCGCTGCTGTTCATCGGATTCGGCTGGGGCAAGCCCGTCGTGGTCAATCCGGCGAATTTCCGCAGCAGGCGCAGGGACAGCATTCTCGTAGGCGTTGCCGGGGTCACGATGAACCTCATCGTGGCGCTCGTCTTCGGCCTGATCCTGAAGATCGTGGTGTCCGCCGTGCCGGCCATCCTGACGACCAGCTTCGGCCATACGGTCTTCATGATGTTTTACTACGTGATCATCATCAACATCTCGCTGATGCTGTTCAATCTGCTGCCGGTGCCGCCGCTGGACGGCTTCAACGTGTTCACGGAGATCTTCCATCTCGAGAACACGCAGTTCCACCACTTCGTGTACCGCAACAGCATGGTGATCCTGCTCGTGCTGATCATCCTGAACGTACCGAGCATGCTGCTGAGCCGCCCGATCTACGCCATCGTTTCGTTTATCACCACAACACTTTTTCATATTTTCTAGGAGATCTGTATCATGAAAACCAAAACAGTAAAGGATTATACCGAATTCGCCGTCGAAAAGGCCTGTCAGCTGCTGGCGATCAACAGCCCCAGCGGCTACACCGACGAGGCCGCAGACTGGCTCATTGCGCAGTTCAAGGAGCTGGGCTACAAGGCGAAGAAGACCGTCAAGGGCGGCGTGACCGTGGACCTGGGCGGCAAGGACGACAAGAACGGCCTGCTGATCATGGCGCACTTCGACACGCTGGGCGGCATGGTCCGCGAGATCAAGGAAAACGGACGTTTAAAGCTCACGGCGCTGGGCAGTTTCCACTGCGAAACGGCCGAGACCGAGTGCTGCATCATCAAGACGAAGTTCTCCGGTGAATACGAGGGGACCTATCAGGTCGAGAACGCTTCGGCTCACGTGAACGAGGACCTGGCATCCGCCAAGAGGGATTTCAAGACCATGGAAGTGGTCATCGACGAGGACGTCGACTGCGTCGAAGACGTGCGCGCCCTGGGCATCCAGGCCGGCGACTTCGTGTTCTTCGATCCGCGCACGAAGGTGACGAAGAGCGGCTACATCAAGAGCCGCTTCCTCGACGACAAGCTTTGCTGCGGTATCTTCCTCGCGTTCGCGAAGTACCTGAAGGAGAGCGGCAAGGAGCCCGAGAGGCACCTGTACATGCAGTTCACCTGCTTCGAGGAAGTGGGTCACGGCGCGGCGAGCTACTGTCCGAAGGGCGTCACCGAGATGCTGTCAGTGGACATGGGCTGCGTGGGCGAAGGGCTGACCTGCACCGAACACATGGTGTCCATCTGCGCCAAGGACAGCTCCGGACCGTACAACTACGCGGTCGTCAAGGGACTGGAAGAGGCTGCGATCCGCGCGAAGGCGGACTACGCCGTGGACATCTATCCGAGCTACAGTTCCGACGCTTCCGTCGCGGTCTGCGCGGGCTTCGACGTCCGCCACGGCGTGATCGGGCCGGGCGTCTACGCGTCGCACGGTTATGAGAGGAGCCATAAGGACGGCGTGCGCAACACGCTGCTCCTGCTCGACGAATACATTCAGTAGTCAAAGGGGGAAAGAGACATGAATTACGGACAATACAACATCGTTCAGGAAAGGCCCAGGACCATCCGCGCCCTGGCCCGCCAGGCGCTGCAGGGCAGATGGCTGGAGGCGTTCATCCTGCTGATCGTGGCGGCTGCAATCGAGCAGGTGCCCGTCATGATCCTCAACCGTCTTCCGGGCAATTTCTTCGGTTTCCTGGCATCGCTTTACAGCATCCTGGTCAGCGGCATCATCACGGTGGGCGTCTGCTGGTATTTCATCAAGCTGTTCCGCCAGAGGCAGGGCGGTCTGGACGATCTGAAATACGGTCTCGGCTTCGCGCAGAGAGCCATCGTCCTGCACATCCTCATCGTCATCAAGATCTTCCTGTGGACGCTGCTGTTCATCATTCCCGGCATCATCGCCGCGTTCCGCTACAGCATGGCGCCCTACATCCTGGCGGACGATCCGAACAAGGATCCCGGCCAGTGCATCGCGGAGAGCTGCGAGATGATGAAAGGCAACAAGATGGCCTATTTCATCCTGATGCTCAGCTTTATCGGCTGGTTTATCCTGGCAAGCATCCCCTCGGGCCTCATGGAATCTACGATGACGTCTTCCGCCAGAGCCGCGCTCAGCGCCGGCGGCGATCTGTCGGTATACTGGGAAGCGGTCTCGAAAGTGGCCTCGAACCCGCTGTTGTTCCTGGCCGGCATCCCGACCTATCTCGTGAACGCCTACATGAACACTTCGACCGCCTGCTTCTACGATCTGGCCAACGGCAACCTGTCCGTAGGCGGCTATGATTATGCTGCCGCGCAGGGTCACGTGGAAGACCCGTTCACCGGCGAAGACGTGAAGTTCACCGACGTTCCGGCGGAAGTCGTTCCCGAGGATCTGCCCGAGAAGTTCGACGATCCCGAACTGAAGTCCGCGGAAGAGAAATACACCGGCGACGATAATATCTACGGAGAATAAGCGATGAAGCGAGAGACCTTTCTCTACGAATACGTGGAACTGCTGCGCGCGGAGGATCTGCTGGATGGTGAACCGTCCAGGGAACTCGGTTTCGAGCCCGTGCGGCACCTGACGTTCGATTCCAGGACCTGCATCCCGGGGACGCTGTTTGTGTGCAAGGGGGAGGGCTTCAAGCCCGAATACCTGGACAAGGCGTTTGAGGCTGGCGCGTTCTGCTATGTGTCGGAAGTGCGCTACGCGGGGGAGAGACCTGCCGTCATCGTGTCCGACATCCGCAGGGCCATGGCTCTGATGGCGGAGCTGTTCTACGGCACGGAGGAACGGTCTTTCGATCTGATCGGCCTGACCGGTACCAAGGGAAAATCCACGACGCTGTATTTCATCAAAAGTGTTCTGGATTCCTGGTATGCGAAGGACGGCAAGCGCATCGGCTTCCTTTCCACGATCGATTCGTACGACGGGGTGGAGGAGTTCGAGTCGCACCTGACGACGCCGGAGGCCTTTACGCTGCACGAACACTTCTGGCACGCGGAGGAATCAGGGCTGCCTGCTTTCGTCATGGAAGTGTCGTCGCAGGGGCTGAAATACGACCGCACTTACGGCGTGGAGTTCGACGCCGGCGCGTTCCTGAATTACGGTCTGGACCACGTGGGCAAGGGCGAACACACCGACGAGGAGGATTATATCTCCTCGAAGCTTAAGTTTTTCAGCCAGTGCAAAAACGTGTTCCTCAATCTCGACACCGACCGCCTGGAGCGCATCCGCGGCGCGGCGGAGGACGCCGGCTGCCGCATCCTGACGTATTCCGCCAAAGGTGACCCCGAAGCGGACTACCGGGCGGAGGACGTGCGCCGCGAAGACGGCTGCACGGTCTTTACGCTGAAAAACCGGGAGAACGAGACCGTCTTTACGTTCGCGATCAGCATTCCGGGTTCGTTCAACGTGGAGAACGCCATGGCCGCGATCCTGCTGTGCCGCTGGCTGGGCGTGCCCAATGACGTCATCGCGGACGGCCTGAAGGACGCCCGCGCCAAGGGCCGCATGGAAGTGTTTGAAAACAAGACGAGGAAAGTGGTCGTCATCTCCGATTACGCCCACAACATTCTGAGCTTCGACAGGCTGTTCAGCGCGGTCAAAGAGGACTATCCCGGCTGGCGCGTCGAAGCGCTGTTCGGCTGCCCGGGCGGCAAGGGGCTGTCCCGCAGGCACGAACTGCCGGAAGCAGTCAGCAGATATGCGGACTTTGTGTGGGTCACGGAGGAAGATCCGGGGCTGGACGACGTGTCCGCCATCTGCCGTACTCTTGCGGACAATCTGGCGAAGCACAGCTGTCCGTGCCGCATCGTCGAGGACCGCACCGAGGCCATCGAAACGGCCATCCGCGAGGCAGCGCCGAAGACGGTGATCGTCATGACGGGCAAAGGCAGGGAAGAATACATGCACAGGGGCAGCGATTACGTGCCCATCGAATCGGATTCCGCGCTGGCGGAGAAGTTTTTGGCAGAATAGGAGGACCCGATGAGCAGATTCAGTGTGATCGCGAGCCGCGGCGGCGAAAGCCGCATGGTCGGCCGCTACGAAACATTCGAAGATGCCTGCGCCGCTGCGGAGAGCATGCTGCGGCAGGGCAGCGGCCTGGGCTTTCACTTCAAGTGCAACATCCTGTGTGATGACAAGGAGTTCTTCTGGGTCAATTCCGACGCGGTCGGGACCGGGGAACTTGTAGATCTGCTGGACGAGTGGGAACAGCTCGGAGAGGAACCGGGCTATGCGGGCGCAGACCGCGACGGCAAGCGCGCCTGGGTGCGCGAAGCGCTGAAGTCCGGCCGTCTCGTCGCGACCGGCGACGCCGTGGCGATCATCCCGCCGGAAAAATAATGTTGCTGTAAAACAAAAACGCTCCCGCGGGAGCGTTTTTGTTTTACAGTTCGATCTTTTCAAAGCGGCCGAGGTTGTAGGAGATCTCCTCGGGCGTCAGATCCGGGAAACGGTCGAGGCCGTACTCGTGGCTGGCGACGCCCAGCTTTTCGGCTCTCATCTCGGTAAAGGCTTCAAGCAGCGTGCAGGGATCGCCGTCGATCAGGGCGCCTGCCTCTTCGTGCAGCCAGTTCCGGAGTTTGAACAGCTCCGTGATGAAGTCGTCCCGGTTCTGCTCCTCATCCAGGTCTTCCGCCAGCAGGAGCAGCCGCTGCTCCATGGCGTCCAGCGCTTCCGTCAGATCCTCAGCGGAGACTTCCTCCGGGATCGCGTTCGCGAGCTCCGCCATATAGTTCTCCGCGAACTCGCCGGCATTCTCCGCGCGGATGGCGGAGAGGGCGTGGCGGAACAGGTCTTCGGAGATGTCTTCGTCGCTCTCCAGCAGGTCCGCCAGCTGTTCGAAATATTCCACGTCTTCCGGACTGTCGATCTCCAGAAGATCGTAAAGGTCTCTCTGCGTCATTTTTCTTCTCCTAAAAGGCTCGAATTCCTTATAATTATACCATTTTCAGATTATGTGTGGTATAATATTTTGGTTAATTTCGACCTTGGAGGTGACCCTATGGCAAAGGACAGAAAAGATACACCCAGAGAATACACGTGGAACATCGAGGCGATGTACGAAACGTCTGCCGGCTGCGAAAAGGAACTGCAGCAGTGCATGGAACTGGCGGAGAAGTTCAAGGAATACAAAGACAGTCTGGACAACGGTCCCAAGACGCTGCTCGCGGCGCTGAAAGACAGGGACACGATCATACGGAAGGTCAGCAAAGCGGCCAATTACGCTTTCCTGAAGAAGAGCGAGGATAACCGCGTATCGGAATTCCAGGCGCTCGCCGACAAGGCGATGATGATCATCGCCCGCGTGACCGAGACCACCAGTTTCTTTACGCCGGAACTGGCGGAGATCCCCGAAGAGAAGCTTCGCAGCTGGATCGAAACGGAACCGGGCCTCGCGGTCTACGCGCATTTCCTGGACGACGAGATCCTGCGCAAGCGTCCGCACATCCTTTCGAAGGAAGAGGAGAAACTGCTGGCGCAGCTGTCCGAGGTCGCAGACGCCATGGACGACGCGTACTCCATGCTGAGCGACGCGGACTTCAAGTTCGGCACCATCCTGGACGAGAAGGGCGAAGAAGTCGAGGTGACCCACGGAAGCTACATCGGCCTGCTCTCCGGCAAGGACAGAAGGGTCAGGAAAGAAGCGTACGAGCACATGTATGCGCAGTACGAAGCCTACAGAAACACTGTAGCGACGCTGTATTCCTACAGCGTCAAGCAGGATTCGGCCATGGCCCGCATCCGTAAATTCGACTCCGCGCTCGAGGCTGCCGTCTTCGACGACAATGTCTCCGCGGACGTATACAACAACCTGATCGACGTGGTCAACGTGCATCTGCCCGCTCTGCACCGCTACGTGGCGCTGCGCAAGAAACTGCTGGGCCTGGAGGACCTGGCCATGTACGACATGTACGTGCCCGTGATGGACACGCCGGAAGAGGACATCCCCTACGAGACGGCGCAGGCCATCATCGACGAGGCGCTGACGCCTCTGGGCGAAGAATACCGGCAGATCGTCCGCGACGCATTCGCGAACCGCTGGGCGGACGTGTACGAGAACGAAGGAAAGACGAGCGGCGCCTTCTCCGGCGGCTGCTACGACAGCATCCCGTACATCCTGCTGAACTACAACAACAAACTGGATGACGTCTTTACGACGATCCATGAGATGGGTCACTCCATGCAGACCTGGTATTCAAACCACAACCAGGAACCGGTCAACGCGGAGTATCCGATCTTCACGGCGGAAGTCGCCAGCACGGTCAACGAATCGCTGCTGTACCGCCACCTGATCGACAACGCGAAGGATGACCTGCAGAAGGCCTATCTGATCAACCAGTATCTCGACGGCTTCAAGGGGACGCTCTTCCGCCAGACGCAGTTCGCGGAATTCGAACGCGACGTGCACGCGGCGCTGGAAGAGGGCGACATGCCCACCTGCGAATCCCTGTGCGAGCTGTACGGCAGGCTGAACGCGAAGTACTACGGGCCGGACGTGAATTACGACGACCACATCGCCATCGAATGGGCACGCATCCCGCACTTCTACAGCGCGTTTTACGTCTATAAATACGCGACCGGCTATTCCGCAGCCACGGCGATCTCCAAGAAGATCCTCGAGGAAGGGCAGCCGGCAGCGGAGAACTATATCCGATTCCTCAAGTCCGGCGGCAGCGACTATCCGGTCGAACTGCTGAAGCTGGCAGGCGTGGATATGAGCACACCGGCACCCATAGAAGCTGCAATGGCAACGTTTGAGGAACTTCTGGACGAACTGGAGAGACTGATCGGTTAACATGAAAACTGTTTACGTCTACCGCAATCCGAGCGCCGATACGGCGCCTGTTGCGGAGGAACTGAAGAATAAACTGAAGGCGGCCGGCTTTACGGTCGCGGAGGAATTCGGCCCCGAGGTGGAATTCGCCTGCGTGGTCGGCGGCGACGGCACGTTCATGCACGGCCTGCGCGAGTGCGGATTCCCGGACATCCCCTTCGTGGGGGTCAATACGGGCCATCTGGGCTTCTTCCAGGAATTCCAGCCGGAAGACCTGGATCAGCTCGTGGACATCATCCGCACGGGTGACTACCGCGTGCAGCGCCACCGCCTGCTGAAGGCGACGGTGCGCACGGAGGACGGGTCGGAGCACAGTT
Organism: Bacillota bacterium; assembly: GCA_017619985.1. Lineage (GTDB taxonomy): Bacteria > Bacillota > Clostridia > Peptostreptococcales > Anaerovoracaceae > RUG11894. The sequence goes on from JAFZRG010000129.1 coordinate 10,345, forward strand.
TCCGTGCGCTGACGGACGTCATCTTCCGCGGCAGCATCTCGAAGGTGACCCACCTCAACCTCGCCATCGGCGACAACTTCATCGAGAAATTCTCCGGCGACGGCATCCTGATCAGCTCGTCCGCGGGCAGCACGGCGTACAACTATTCGCTGGGCGGCAGCATCGTCGATCCGCGGGTCGCGCTGCTGCAGATCACCCCGATGGCGCCGATGAACACGACCGTGTTCCGCAGCTTCACTTCGAGCATCCTCGTGCCGCCCGGTCTGGACGTGCACATCTTCCCGGACCGCAATTTCAAGGATTCCGGGTATCTGATCGTCGACGGAGAAGAGTATTTCTTCGAGCACGTGGAGGACATCTCCGTCGATCTGGCGACGGATGAGATCCAGCTCGTGAGGCTCGCAGACTACGACTTCTGGTCCAAGGTCATGTCGAAGTTCCTGTAGGAAAGCATGGAAACTGCCATCACCTACAAACTGACGCCGGAAGACGAGGGGCTTTACGTTAAAGAAGTGCTGCAGAGGCGCTTTGCGATCTCTTCGCGGCTGATGCGCAAAATCAAGGTGTCCGGGCAGATCGCACTGGACGGCCGGACGGCGCGCCTCCGCGACAGGGGAAAGCCCGGCCAGATCCTGACCGTCGCGTTCCCCGAGGAAAGCAGCTACTTTGAACCGGAGAACATCCCGCTGGACATCGTCTACGAAGACGACGACCTGCTGGTGGTCAACAAGCAGCCTTTCCTGGTGATCCACCCCACGAAGAACTATCAGAGCGGCACGCTGGCGAACGCGCTGGCCTGGCGCCTGCAGGAGAAAGGGGAGCGCTGGAAGATCCGCTTTATCAACCGCCTGGACCGCGACACGTCCGGCCTCGTGCTGGTCGCGAAGAACGGCCACGCGCAGGACGCGGTGAGCAGCCAGATGGAAGCCGGAACGACGGTCAAGAAATATCTGGCGCTGGTGCACGGGCTGTTCGAAAAGCCGGAAGGAAAGATCGACCTGCCGATCGACAAGGACCCGGACCACAAGGCCCGCCGCATGGTGCGGGAGGACGGCTATCCCAGCAAGACGCTTTACAAAGTGTTGCAAAGCTGGGACGTGCCCGACCTGGGTCCGGACTTCGCGCCGTGGACGGGGGAGAAGCGCATCGACGGGTATTCCCTCGTCGAACTCACGCTCCTGACCGGGCGCACTCATCAGATCCGGGTGCATATGACCCATCTGGGTCACCCCATCGCCGGCGACGAGCTCTACGGACAGCTGTACGGCTACGAAGCCGGAACGGACATCCTGAACAGGCAGGCGCTGCACGCGTACTGCCTGCAGCTGGCGCAGCCCATGACGGGCGAACCCATAGAACTGAAAACTGCGATGCCTTCCGATATGGCGGAATGCATCGAAAGGATAGAGAAACTTGAACACTGATACCAAACCCTTGAGCGTTCTGCGGATCGGCCTGATCTACACAGGCTGCCTCGTAGGCGCGGGGTTCGCTTCCGGGCGGGAAGCCTGGCAGTTCTTCGGCGTATTCGGCAAGATGGGATACGCCGGCGCGGTCGTCGCGACGCTGCTGTACGTCGGGGTTGGCCTGATGACGGTCACCATCGCGCACCGCAAGAACACCGGGGACGTATCCGCCCTGATCAACCCTACGGACAACAAGCCGCTGAACACTTTCGTCGGCGTTATGATGTGCTTCTTTCTGCTCGTGGCTTACGTAGCTCTTACGGCGGCGGGAGGAGCACTGCTGGAAAGCAAGACGGGCCTCAGCCACGCCGTCGGAAGTCTGGTCATCTGCCTGCTGTGCATCATCAGCGCGCTCGGCGGATTCGCCAGCATCTCCAGCAAGGCCGGTAAGATCTCCCCGGTTCTTGTGGGCGGCACGCTGGTGCTGGCCGTTTACCTGATCGCGACGAACACGGAGGAAGTTGCGAACCTGCAGCCGCATCAGGCGAGCAGGGTCGCAGGCCACTGGCTGACCGCAGCCGTCTCCTACGTCGGCTACAACGCCACCGCCGCTGTGCCGGTGCTCGGACAGTGCGCCATGCACTCGGATTCCCCGAAGAAGAGCCTGAGAGGCGCTGCCCTCGGCGGGGTCATCCTCGGGACCTGCACGCTCATGCTGTTCCTGTCCACGTCGACGGATCCCGCGATGAGCGGCGCGAGCAGCTTTCCGATGATGGATCTGTGCGCCCGGGTCTTTCCGGTGCTCGGCAAGGTCTACGCGGTGTTGCTGCTGCTGGCCATCTTCATGACCCAGACAACGGTCTTCTACGGCTTCACGACGAAGCTGGGCGACCGGAAATACAGCAAAGCGATCGCATGGGCTGTGGGGCTCGCGGGCTACGTCTGTTCCCTGTACGGCTACTACAATTTCGTAGCAAACATCGTGCCCATCGTCGGCTATATCAGTTTGATCTTTTTCATACTGGAGATCATCAATTTGATTCGAGTTAAAAAATCCTAGATTTTTATAGATAATAGTGCGGGAGCGGGTGACGCGAGGGAAAGGGTCCCGCCCTGAGCGACAGCGAAGGGATGGGAAAGAGTGCCCTGCGGCAGGACCCGCGACCGCAAGAGAGGATCACTATGGAAAACAATCTCGCAAAGAACTACAAACCCAAGGA
>JAFZRG010000130.1 GCA_017619985.1 Bacillota bacterium
ACGATGCTCAGGATGATAGCGAACAGGAACGGATCCGGCAGCCATCTGTTGACTACGTTAACGCAGCCGTTGGTAAATTTCTTGAACATAAGTCCTCCTGAAAGAAATAAAGATTATTGCAGTGAAGCATCTCACGTTGCCCGAATTCCCATCCGGAGAACTCTTGTTAAATACTTCACAAAATAGCACCATAATATACTACCTTTTCCTCATATAATTGTCAACGTTTTAACGTCAAAAACCTTGCAGTTTTCCGTCAGTTCCGCAAGGTCTGCGGTAATATGCAGGTTTTGCCGAAGAACTAGCGAAGAGAGAAGACGTCATGCGTTCCCTCCCGCGGATATGATAAAATATACTGTCAGGGTATGCCCTGGCGGATCACGCAAAAAGAAAGAGACATTCATGAGTTATACCCATCTTCACGTACATACGGAATACAGCCTTCTGGACGGCGCGTCCCGCATCGACAAACTCGTTGCCCGCGCCAAGGAGCTGGGCATGGAGGCGCTGGCCATCACGGACCACGGCGTCATGTTCGGCTGCGTCCAGTTTTATGAAGAATGCAAAAAGCAGGGCATCAAGCCCATCATCGGCTGCGAGGTCTACACGGCTGCCCGCACCCGCTTCGATAAAGATCCCGTGCTCGACAAGCATCAGGGCCACCTCATCCTGCTGGCGAAAGACCAGACCGGTTATGAAAACCTGATCAAGATCGTGTCCGAGGCATACAAGACCGGTTTTTACTACAAACCCCGCGTGGACAGAGAACTGCTCGCTGCGCACAGCGAGGGCCTGATCGCCCTGTCCGCCTGTCTGGCGGGCAAAGTGCAGCACCTGCTGCTCAAAGACGATTATGAGGGCGCGAAGGAAGAGGCGCTCTGGCTCGAGAACTGCTTCGGCAGGGGCAATTTCTATCTGGAGATCCAGGACCAGGGACTGGACGAAGAGAAGAAGATCAATCCCATGCTCAAGAAGCTGTCGAAGGAGCTGGACATCCCCCTCGTCGCAACGAACGACGCCCACTATATCTATCAGGAGGATTCCAACGCGCACGACGTGCTGCTGTGCATCGGCACGAAGTCGAACTTTACGGATCCCGACCGCATGCGCTTCGCCAACGACCAGTTCTACCTGAAGTCGGAGGAGGAGATGCGGCAGATCTTCGCGGACATCCCCGAAGCGATCGACATCACGCAGGAGATCGTGGACAAGTGCAACTTCGACTTCACGTTCGGCGTGTACCACATCCCCGTGTCGAAGGTGCCCGACGGCTACAGCCAGCAGACGTTCTTTGAATATCTGTGCTGGTCCGGCCTCGAACACCGCTACGGCACCCAGCAGCCTGACCCGTCCAGCAGCCGCCCGTACCCGGCGCTCCCGCCTGAAGACATGGAGGCGCTCGCGCCGACGGTCTCGGATGAACTCAGGGAACGCATGCGCTATGAGGTCGAGACGATCGAAACGCTCGGCTACGTCGGCTATTTTCTCATCGTCTGGGACTTCGTCAACTACGCGAAGGGTCACGGCATCATGGTCGGGCCCGGCAGAGGTTCGGCCGCCGGCTCCATCGTCTCGTACGCGATGGAGATCACCGACATCGACCCGATCCGCTTCAGCCTGATCTTCGAGCGCTTCCTGAACAAGGAGCGCGTGTCCATGCCCGATATCGACATGGACTTCTGCATCGAGCGCAGAGGCGAGGTCATCGACTATGTCAAGGAGCGCTACGGCGTGGACAACGTGTCGCAGATCTCGACGTTCGGGACCCTGAAGGCCCGCGCGGTCTTCAAAGATGTGGCCAAAGTCATGGACGTGCCGTTCGCGCGGTCGCTCGAGATCTCGAAGATGATCCCCGAAGACCTGAAGATCACGCTGGACAAGGCGCTGGAGAACAGTCCGGATTTCCGCGGCGTCTACGAGGCGGACCCGCAGATCCGCAACGTCGTGGACACGGCCAAGGTCCTTGAAGGCCTGGCCCGCCACAGCTCCACGCACGCGGCGGGCGTCGTGATCTCCAAGGACCCGGTCGACACCTACGTGCCCCTGATCATGACGGATAAGGGCCTTGCGACCCAGTTCACGATGACGGAGATCGAGCACCTCGGCCTGCTGAAGATGGACTTCCTCGGCCTGCGCAACCTGACGGCCATCCGCGAGTGTCTCGAACTCATCAAAAAAGATACCGGAGAGGACATCGACCTCCACAAGATAGATTACGACGACCAGGACGTATACAAGCTCATCGCGAGCGGCAATACGACGGGCATATTCCAGCTGGAATCCGGCGGCATGACCCGGTTCATGAAGGACCTGGGCCCGACCTGCCTGGAAGACCTCATCGCAGGCATTTCCCTGTACCGTCCCGGCCCGATGGACTCCATCCCGACGTACGTCAGATGCAAGAAGAATCCGGGCGACATCAAGTACAAGTGCCCGCAGCTCGAGCCCATCCTCGCGCCGACGTACGGCTGCATCGTCTATCAGGAGCAGGTCATGGACATCGTCCGCAAGCTCGGCGGCTATTCCTACGGCCGCGCCGACCTGGTGCGCCGCGCCATGTCCAAGAAGAAGGCGGATGTCATGGCCAAGGAGCGCGAGTACTTCGTGCACGGCAAGCTGAACGCCGACGGCACCGTCGACGTGCCCGGCTGCATCCGCAACGGCGTGTCCGAGCGCATCGCCAACGAGATCTTCGACGAGATGACGAGCTTCGCGGCCTACGCGTTCAACAAATCCCACGCGGCGGCCTACGCGGTCGTCGCTTACCAGACGGCCTGGCTGAAGTGCCACTATCCGGCGCAGTTCCTGGCTTCCTTGATGACGTACCCCGCGGACAACAAGGCGGTCGCCATCCTGATCGGCAACGCGAAGGACATGGGCATCGAGACCATGCGTCCCGACGTCAACCGCAGCGCCAAGCACTTTTCGACCGAGGACGGAAAGATCCGTTACGGCCTGCTGGGGGTCAAGCACGTGGGCGAAGGCGTCGTGGAGGAGATCATCGCCGCGCGCAAACGCCATATGCCCCGCGACATCTTCGAATTCGTGGACGGCCTGGATGTTCATACCATCAACCGAACCGCGCTGGAAAGCCTGATCAAGGCCGGCGCGATGGACTGCTTCCCGGGCAACCGCGCGCAGAAACTGGCGGTGATCGGAGAACTCATCGAATCCGCGCAGGCGAGCGCCAAGAACAATCTGGAAGGCCAGATGAGCCTGTTCGCGCTGCCCGGCGACGACGGCAAACTCGGCGGCATCCGCATCGAGCGGCATCTGCCCCAGGCGGCGGACTTCAACCGGCAGGATCTGCTGCAGATGGAGAAGGACATGCTGGGCATCTACCTGACGGGCCATCCGCTGAACGACGTCAAGGAACGCATCATGGAGCTGACGGACATGGATACCCGCCGGCTGTACGACCCCGAGGACGACGCGGTCCGCGACGGCATGAACGTGACCATCGCAGGCATCATCTCCGCGAAGAAGAACCTCGTGACGAAGAAGGGCCTGAACATGGCCTTCCTGACGGTCGAGGATCTGTACGACGCGCTGGAAGTCGTCGTGTTCCCGAAAGCCTATGAACGCTGCCGCGACTGCCTCGAAGTGGACAACATCGTCCTGATGCGGGGCAAACTCGACATGAAGGAAGAGGGCGCCCCGAAGCTGCTGGCGGACGAG
>JAFZRG010000131.1 GCA_017619985.1 Bacillota bacterium
CAGATACGCCAGCGGCGCACCTCCTATCGCGCGGCCGATCAGGACCGCTGCGACGCCCTTCAGCACGTCGATGAGCAGGGTCACCGCGGCGGCTTTCTTTCCGTAGACCCGCAGCATGTTCGTCGTGCCCGGGTTGCCGCTTCCCTGCTTGCGGATATCGCCGTCCCTGCCGCCGAGCGCGCGGCTCACGAGGATGGCCGGCGAGATGTTGCCGAGAAAATAGGCAGCGATGCAGGCCGTGATCGTCCAGACGTTAGTCATCGTCCTTCTCCCCTTTCTCGCGGAACACGAACTTGATGGAGGTCCCCGCGAAGCTGTAAGCGTCGCGGATCTTGTTCTCCAGGTATCTGGAATACGAGAAATGCATCAGTTCGCGGTCGTTCACCTGGAACGAGAACAGAGGCGGCTTGACGCCTACCTGGGTCACGTAGTAGATCTTCAGGCGCCTGCCCTTGTCGCTGGGCGGGTTGTTCATCATCATGGCGTCCTGGATCAGGTTGTTCAGCTGACCCGTAGAAACGCGCATGGCCCGCATCTCCGCGACGGATCTCGCGGTCTCGAGGACCTGCGGCAGCCGCTGGCCCTTCAGCGCGGACGTGAACAGCACCGGCGCGTAGCTCATGAAGACCAGTTCGCCCTTCACCTTGCGCTCATAGTCGCGCATGGTATTCGTCTCCTTCGCTACCAGGTCCCACTTGTTCACCACGACGACGATGCCCTTGCCGGCCTCGTGCGCGATCCCTGCGATCTTCTTATCCTGTTCGGTCACGCCTTCCGTGGCGTCGATGACGAGCAGCGCCACGTCGCAGCGTTCGATGGCCGCCACGGCGCGCACGACGGAGAACTTCTCCACGTCGTCCGTCACCTTGCTGCGGCGGCGGATGCCCGCGGTGTCGATCAGGGTGTATTTCACGCCGTCCTTTTCGAAAGGCGTGTCGATGGAGTCCCGCGTGGTGCCCGCGATGTCGCTGACGATGACCCTCTCCTCGCCCACGAACGCGTTGACGATGGAGGACTTGCCCACGTTGGGCTTGCCGATGATGGCGATCTTGATGTCGTCCTCTTCCTCTTCGGCTTCGGATCTCTCCGGAAAACGCGCGACGATCTCGTCGAGAAGGTCGCCGAGGCCGAGCTGGTTCGTGGAAGAGATGGCGATGGGTTCTCCCAGGCCGAGCTCATAGAAATCATAGTAATGGTCAGGCATCTTCGGCGTATCGATCTTGTTCGCGACGAGGATCACGTCCTTGCCCTTGCGGCGCAGCATGGCGGCGACTTCTTCGTCCGCCGTGGTCAGGCCGTCGCGCCCGTCCACGAGGAACAGGATGACGTCCGCCATGTCCATGGCGAGTTCCGCCTGCATGCGCATCTGCGCCGGGATGACTTCCTTGGAGTCCGGTTCGATGCCGCCGGTGTCGATCACGAAGAAATGATGACCCGTCCATTCCGCTTCCGCGATGATCCTGTCACGGGTCACGCCGGGCGTGTCTTCCACGATGGAGATGCGCCTTCCGACGACTTTATTGAAGAACGTGGATTTGCCCACGTTGGGGCGTCCCACGATGGCTACGATAGGTTTGCTCATGTCTTACCTCTTTCCTGGACTTAACCAGATAATTATACCATAAGATGCAATTCAGAGAAAACAAGACATCGTCCCTCTTTTGTGGTATACTGACTAATAATGATTTCCGCAGAGGAGGCTAAAATGGCGAAACAGAAAGAATCTCTGGAGATGTATCTCACAGAGGAACAGATCGAATATATCAAATCCCTGCCGGAAGAAGAGCGCCAGGCGGAGACGGAGAAGCTGCTGGGCATCAAGCGCTTCGACAACGGCGCGGTCGACCTCACGACCATCCCCGGCAAAAAAGGCGATTTCTTCCGCAGAAAGCAGCTGATCCTGAACCCGGAGAGCATCCGCGACGAGGAAGGCCTGTTCGAGAAGCGGCTTTCCGACGACAACTACTTCGAAGCTACATGCCCGTTCTGCGGCACGACGGCGGAGCACGAAGGAAAGCGCTACAAGTACTCCAAGAAGACGAAGACCATGATCGCCAGAGATGCGGTCCTCATGGTGCTGATCGGCCTTCTTGTCGCGCTGCGTGTCCTGAACGTGATCATCGCGCTCGTCGCGATCACGCTGGTCACCATGGATCTGTCCACGCACGCGCGCCGCAAGATGTACTACTCCGTCACCTGCAGAAAGTGCGGCGCCCACTTCCCGCTGGATCAGGAAGAACTCGAAAAGCTGAAGGCGGAACTGGCTGCCAAAGCGGAGATGGAGAACGTGAAAGACCAGGCGGAAGAACTGGCGGAACATTACGAGAAAGCAAACCGTACAAACGAAGAAGAATAGAGACCGGGCGGCTTCGTGCCGCCCGCAGTGATTATTGAAAGCAATGAAAGTAGCAATCGTAGGAGCCGGAAAGCTGGGCCTCGCCATCACGGAAGCCCTGCTCGGCGGCGGAAATGAGATAACACTGATCGACAAGGACGAAAGTCTCATCCAGAAAGTCAGCAGCCGTTACGACATCCTGACCGTCGCGGCGAACGCCAAGCGCGTGGATGTCATGGAAGAGCTGAAGATCTGGGAGTACGACCTTCTGATCGCGGCGACGGATCAGGATGACCGCAACATCGTCATCTGCAGCTTCGCCAAGGAACTGGGCTGCCCGCAGACCATCGCGCGGGTGCGTTCCCCGGAGCACGTGGAGCAGCTGGACTTCATCATGAAGACGCAGCGCATCGACCACATCGTCAACCCGGACCTCGCCTGCGCGCAGGAGATCTACAAGTATCTGACGGAAAAGTACACGCTGAAGGACGGACAGTTCCTGGCGGACGGGGTCACGATCCTGGAATTCAAGATCGACAAGATCCCTGCCCTCATCGACACGCAGGTGCGCGACATGCCGGCCCATCTGCCCAACGTCCTGATCGCGGCGGTCTCGCGCGGCGGCAAGATCATCGTGCCCAACGGCAGCACGAAGCTGCTGGCGGGCGATACGCTGTACATCCTCGGTCAGGAACAGCACATCACCGAGATCAGCAAGAGAGTCCACGAAAACAAGGTCTATACGGACCTGAAGCGCGTCATGATCGCCGGCGGCGGCAAGACGGGCTATTTCCTGGCGAAGATGCTGAACGATTTCGGCGCGGCCGTCAAGATCATCGAGATGGACCGCGCACGCTGCGAATGGCTGTCCGCCAGACTGAACGGCGTGCTGGTACTGCACGGAGACGCGACGGATACGAGCCTGCTGCGCGACGAGAACATGGACGACATGGATGCCTTCGTTGCCGCGACGGGTTTCGACGAGGAGAACCTGCTGCTGTCCCTGACGGCGAAGCAGCACAACATCGAGGAAGTCGTGGCGAAGGTGAGCCGCAAGAACTACGCGTCCCTGACGGAGACGCTGGGCGTGTCCATGATCATCAATCCCGTGGACATGTGTGCCTCGAACATCCTGCGCTTCATCCAGAAAGACGGCATCGTCATCTTCTCCCAGCTCATCCAGGGCCAGGCGGAATTCATCGAAGTCTGGGCTGAGCGCGGCATGCCTCTCACGGAGAGGACCCTGCTCGATCTGGACATCCCCGAAGGCGTCATCATCGCGGCGATCCACCGCGGCGACGACGTGATCATCCCGTCCGGACGCACGAAGGTCCAGATCGGAGACCGGGTCATCATCCTGTCCCTGCTGTCCGCCGTGCCTAAACTGGAAGGTCTTCTGAAACACTGATCATGCTTCTTAACCGGAAACTTATCGCAAAAGTACTCAGCGCCGTAGCGTCCGTCGTGGGAGCCGCCATGCTCCTGCCCGCTGCGGTGTCTGCCGTTTATAAAGAGTGGGACGTGTTCCGCATCTTCCTGCTGTGCAGCCTGCCGGTCATCCTGGTTGGCCAGATCGTGCTGCGCGCGATCCCGAGCCAGAAGTCGGAAGACCTGCGCATGCGGGACGGATTCTTCATCGTCGGCGTCAGCTGGCTGGCGATGTCGCTGATCGGTGCCCTGCCCTTCGTGCTGTCCGGCGCCATCCCGAGTCTCGCGGACGCGTATTTCGAGACCGCTTCCGGTTTTACGACGACCGGGTCGACCATCCTGACGGAGATCGAACATCTGCCCAGGGGTATCCTGTTCTGGCGCTCGTTCACCCACTGGCTGGGCGGCATGGGCGTGCTGGTGCTCACCATCGCGATCCTGCCCAAACTCGGCATCGGCGGCCAGAAGATCATGCGGGCGGAAACGACGGGCCCGACCATGGACAAGATCAGCTTTACGGTCAACGATACAGCCAAGACGCTGTACAAGATCTATCTGGTGTTCACCCTGCTCGAGACGCTGTTCCTCTGCCTCGGCGGCCTCAGCCTGTACGACGCGCTGCTGCACACGTTCGGCACCGTCGGCACCGGCGGCTTCTCCAGCTACAACGCCAGCATCGGTGCGTTCAACAGCGGTTACGTCGACTGGGTCATCGGTTTCTTCATGATGATGTGCGGCGTCAACTTCAGCCTGTACAGCAACGTCTACAAGAAGACGCCGTGGAAGATCTTCAAGGACGTGGAATTCCGCGTCTACGTGGGCATCATCTGCGGATCGACCGCCTTCATCACGGCCATGCTGCTCATCCACCGCTTCTACGGAACGTTTCTGGAAGCCCTGCGCTACGCGTTCTTCCAGGTCAGTTCCATCATGACCACGACAGGCTACGGCACGACGGACTTCGATCTGTGGCCCCTGCCCTGCCGCTTCGTGCTGTTCATGCTCATGCTGGTCGGCGGCTGTGCCGGATCCACCGGCGGCGGCATGAAAGTGATCCGCGCCATCCTGATCTACAAACTGGTGCGCCGCGGCGTGTTCCGCAAGCTGCACCCCAGAGCCGTATCCCCGATCAAGGTCGGCGATACGACCATCTCCGCGGAGACCATGTCCGGCGTCACGGGCTTCGTGATCCTGTTCCTGTTCACCACCGTGATCTCCACCGCGCTGATCTCCCTGGAAGGCGTCAGCCTGACGACCGCCCTTTCGAGCGTCGTCGCCTGCCTTTCCAACATCGGGCCGGGCTTCGAAGCCGTCGGTCCGACGCAGAACTTCGCCTTTTATTCCGCTCCCGCGAAACTGCTGCTGTCGGTCCTCATGATCGCCGGCAGACTGGAGCTGTTCACCATACTCCTGCTGTTTACCCCGGTATACTGGAACCGTAAGAAATGATCCTGCACACCAAGAGCATCGCAAGAATACTGGGTCATCTGATGATCATCACAGGGCTCGCCATGACCGTGCCCCTGATCCTTGCTGCCCTCGGCGGCAATCCGCAGATCATCACGGGATTCCTCGTCCCGGCCGCATTTTCGCTGGCGCTGGGCGGTGCGCTGTCCGTCGTCTACCGCGACGCGGACCGCAGCATCACGATGAAGGACGGCATGATCCTGACCGTGCTGGCCTGGTTCCTGATCTCCTGCTTCGGCGCCATGCCCTACCTGCTGACCGGGGTCACGCATTCGCCCATCTCCGCCCTGTTCGAATCGATCTCGTCGTATACGACGACGGGCGCCACGATCCTGACGAACGTCAGCGGACTGCCGCGCTCCATCCTGTTCTGGCGGTCGTTCTCGCAGTGGCTGGGCGGCATCGGCATCCTGGTGCTGCTGCACAGTCTCATCCCCGCCTCGTTCGAACAGCAGAGCTCCATCCTTTCGACGGAGACGGAAGCCATCAATACGGACAACATCTCGTTCAGCAGACGCAGCACCGCGAAGCTGATCTACCTGTTCTACATTGCCATGTCCGGCGCGCAGGTGCTGCTCCTGAAGTTCTGCGGCCTGAACTGGTACGATTCGTTCATCTTCAGCTTCGGGACTTCCGCTTCCGGAGGCTTGAACAACTACAGCGACGGCCTGCTGCACCTGGCGAATCCCGCGGCGGAAGCGGTCCTCGCGCTGTTCATGCTGCTGTCTTGCGTCAATTTCGCACTTTACGTGCGGCTGCTGCGCGGCGACACCGATAAGGTCCACGGCAATACGGAGCTGAACGCCTACTGCGGCATCGCTGTCGCGGGCGTCATCCTGGTGACCCTGGATCTGTTCGTCCACCACATCTATACCGATCTGGCGGAGTCCCTGCGCTTCGGCGGGTTCCAGGCGATCTCCTTCCTGACGACGACGGGCCTTTCCAGCGCGGATTTCAACGCCTGGCCGTCGTTCTCCAAAATGGTGCTGACCATCCTGAGCTTTATCGGGGGCTGTTCGTCGTCCACGGGCGGCGCCTTGAAGGTGATCCGCATCGTGATCCTGTCCAAGATGATCTGGCGAAGCTTCACGACGCGCATCCATCCCAACGCGGTCGTGACGATCAAGACGAACGGCAGACCCGTCCCGTCCAACATCGCGAACAAAGCTGTCGCCTATACGCTGATCTTCTTCGTGCTGTTCCTGTCGGGCACGTTCCTGCTGACGTTCGACGCGGCGGCGGATTTCCAGTCCGCGTTCACCGCCTCCGGCGCCATGCTGTGCAACATCGGGACCGGTGCGGGCGTCATGGGCATGTTCGCGGAATACCACATGTTCGGACAGTTCTCGCAACTCGTCATGTGCTTCCTGATGCTGGCCGGCCGCCTCGAGATCTACGCCGTACTGCTGCCCTTCTCCAGAAGCTTCTGGAGGGAAAAGATCTGACGGATTTCTGTTGAAAATGCCCGCAGGGGTGATAAAATTAAGGGTAGTACAGAAAGGAGCATTCTATGTTTGTTAAAGATAAAATGACCCGCGATCCGTATACGATCCAGGTGAGCGCTTCCATCAACACCCTGATCGGCCTGATGAGAGACAAGAAGCTCAGAAAGGTGCCCGTGCTGGACGGCGAAAAGCTGGTCGGCATCGTCACCGACAGAGATATCGAGCGGGTCTCCCCGAGCAAGGCCACGTCCCTGAGCGTCTACGAGATCAACTACCTTCTCTCCAAGATCACCGTGGCGGACGCCATGGTCTCCGACGTCATCACCTGCTCGCCGGACGACTACATCGAAGACGCGGCGCTCCTGATGCGCGAAAACCGCATCAACTCCCTGCTGGTCATGGAGAACGGCAAACTGGTCGGCATCGTTACGGACAGCGACCTGTTCGACGCCCTGATCGACATGATGGGCGGCCGCACGAAGGGCAACAAGTTCATCCTGCGCGTTCCCAACGAACCCGGCGTATTGACACGCATCAGCGGCATCATCGCCGCCGACGGCACGAACATCTCCCGCTTCACCATGACGGACGCCAGAGAGATCGCCATGCTGTACGTCATCACAGACCCCAACTCCGATGTTGAGCGTACCCGCGCCGCGCTGGAAGCCGAAGGATTCACGATCGAGAACCTGGTGGTGAAGAAATAACACTGAAGATCAAAAACAACAGCCCCGGCACTGCGATGTGTCGGGGCCGTTTTTATATCGTAGTATCCTCAGCGGCGGAAATATGAAGTTCTCCAAATAGTCCAAATACACACAAAAAATGGAGAACTGTTGCATGTCTTTTTAGAATCATCTGAAAGTGAAATATACATAAATCAAAATATATAGAGTTATGTCAACAATCACTGATAGACATGACTCAGATTTGCTAAATTCGCATTATCCTTCCGGCTAGTATGACTGAAAAGTCTCCAAAAATGGCACAAATGTGAGAAAGTTGGAGAACTTTCTTCAGCCGCGATCTCAGCGCTCCCGTTCGAACACGGTCTCTCCGTTCAGGACTGTCATATCCACCTGGATATTCTTGATCTCTTCCTCAGGGACTCTGAAAATGTCTCTGTCAAGGACGACGAGATCAGCATATTTACCGTTGCGTATCGTACCGCGGACCCGTTCGTCATAGGACGCATAAGCACCGCCCGCCGTGTAGAGGCATACCGCTTCTTCGACGGTCAGTTTCTGCTCCGGCAGCCAGCCTCCCTCCGGTTCCCCGTTCAGGCGTTTCCGCGTGACCGCACAATAAATGCCGTTCATGACGGAAAAATCGATGACGGGGCTGTCCGAACCGCCGGCGATATGTACACCGCTGTCCTGCAGTGTTTTCCAATTGTAAGAAGTCTGCGACAGTTCCTTCCCCACGCGCGCTTCCACGATGGGGATATCGTCGTCGATGAATGCCGGCTGGATGTGAGCAACAATGTTGAGTTTTGCGAACTTCTCGAGCAGATCCTTATCGGTGATCTGGCAATGTACGATCGCGTGCCGGACGTCGGGTCCCGGACAGGCAAGCTGTGCTTTTTCAAAGGCTTCCATAGTCATTTCCGCCGCACCGCATCCGATGCAGTGGACCGCAGCCATCATGCCGCCCTGCTGCGCTGTCAGGATGAGTTTATCGATCTGCTCCTGCGTAAAGACAGGGATGCCCTCGGTCGAAGGATCGTCGGCGTAGGAACGCGCCAGATAGGCAGTCCTGCCGCCCAGCGAACCGTCCGCCATCAGTTTGAGCGGACCTACCCGGAACATCGGCGATCCTTCCCCGGTATGGTGACCTTCTGCCAGAAACTGCTCCAGCAGGTCCTGCGAAGCCAGCAGACACTGTTCGAAGATTCGTACCCTCAAAGCGCCCTCGTTTTCCAGCTGATGATAGGCATCCAGCACCTTCTGATACTGCCCCGGCGGAAGCGCCTCGAAATCGTCGGTCTGCACCTCGGTGATGCCTGCTTTCACCAGCTCGTCCATGCCGTTCTTCAGCATGCGCTTCACGTCTTCGACCGTCAGATCCGGCAGCGCATTGTAAACGGTATCCCTGGCGGCTTCCCGGAAGATGCCGAGAGGTTCGCCGTTTTCATCCCTGTCGATCTGCCCGCCGAACGGATCCGGGGTATCCTTCGTGACCCCCATCACCTCGAGCGCTTTGGAATTCACGACGATGATATGCCCGCAGGCGCGGGTAAATGACATCGGGATGTCCGTGGAGATCCGGTCGAGATCGTAACGGGTCGGGAAGCGGTTCTCCGGCCAATATTCCTGGTTCCAGCCCCTGCCCTGCAGCCACGTAAGATATGGCCGTTTCGCCAGAAAGTCCTTCGCGAGCAGGACAAGATCATCGATGCACTTTGCACTGTAGAAGTTCACCTTTTCCAGACTGTATCCGTAGCTCAGCAGATGCATATGCGAATCCGTGAATCCCGGCAGCATCGTCTTTCCCTGCAGGTCGATCAGCTCCGTCCCTTCCGTTCTGAGCGCCAGGATCTCTTCGTCGCTGCCCACTCTCTGGATGATGCCGTCCTGCACGGCGACAGCGCTCTGCGGTGCCCATCCCGGCTCCATCGTATATATTCTTCCGTTATAAAAGATCGTATCCATCACAAGCCTCCTGAAATGCCTGCAAACCTTTCTGCTGTAATCATACCATATCCCTTCGTGATATAATAACAGCGATATCGATACGCATACAAAGGAGGCAACTATGAAAGTTCTGTTAGTCAACGGCAGTCCTCACGAAAACGGCACCACATGGGCCGGGCTGGATGAGATCGCAAGGACGCTGGAAGCGGAAGACATCAAGGCCGAGATCTTCTGGATCGGAACGGATCCCGTCGGCGGCTGCATCGGCTGCGGCGCGTGCGAAGGGACCGGCCGCTGCGCGTTCGGGGGCATCGTCAACGAATTTCTGGATAAAGCGGAAAAAGCCGACGGTTTCGTCTTCGGCGCACCCGTGCATTACGCGGGACCCGCAGGCAACATGAAAGCCTTCATGGACCGGGTGTTCTACGCCGGCGGTCACTGCTTCCGGCTCAAACCGGGCGCCTGCATCGCGGCGGCCCGCAGGGCCGGCGTGGTCACGACCGTCGACGATCTCAATAAATACCTGACCATCAGCGAGATGCCCGTCGTTTCCTCTACCTACTGGAACATGGTCTTCGGCTTCGACGCCAAGCAGGCCCGCCAGGATGCCGAAGGTATGCTGACCATGCGCAACATCGGCCGCAATATGGCCTATCTTCTGAAGTGCATGGAAGCCGCCAAAGCCGCGGGCATCGAAAAACCCGGGGAAGAGCCCCGGGTCTGGACGCACTTTATCCGCTAGTTTTACTGAGGCGCTCTGTCGCTGCGGAGCAAAGCATACAGGACCTTATCGCAGATCCCCTGGTTATTCCTGTCCGCAGCCCGCAGGGTCCCTTCCCATTTCATGCCGGCCTTCTGCATGACCCGGCCCGATTTGGGGTTATTGCTGTCGTGATAGGCTGCGATCCTGTTCATCCCTGCAGCGTCGAACAGATAGTCCATGACTGCAGTCAGCGCTTCCGGCATGATCCCCTGCCCCCAGTAAGCTCTGCTCAGGCAGTATCCGATGACGGCCTCGTCGATGTCCTCTCTCAGGTGAACGACAGAAATGTTGCCGATCACCCGGCCGGTGCTTTTCAGTTCGATCGCCCAGTTGAAAAACGCGCCGTCCGCGTATTTCGCGACCCAGTCTTCCAGCAGAGCCCTGGTGGCGTCAACGTCCGTATGCGTCGGCCAGGTCAGGTAACGGGTCACTTCCGGGTCGGACGCCCAGTTCTCGTACATATCCTCCGCATCTTCGATCGTGAAACGCCGGAGCAGCAGTCTCGGCGTTTCTATCGTTTTTGTTCCTGTTTTATTCATCCGTCTTCCTCCGGCTCACGACTCTGCCAGTTTTGCCAGGGTCAGCGCAAGCCTGGCTGCGCATGGGACCATGGTATCCAGTTCCAGATATTCTTCCGGCGAGCACATCATGCCGCCGGAAGGTCCCATCCCGTCTATCGTGGGAACGCCGGCAGCGGAAACGAAATTTCCATCGCTGACCCCTCCGGCCTCCACGAACCGGAACGGAATGTCCAGTTCCTCACCGGCTTTTTTCACCGTGTCGATCAGTTCCTGTGACCCGGGCACAGGAGCCAGGGGCGGCCGGTTCAGGGTGATCGAATACTCGATCGTGATCCCTTCGTCTGTCATATCCAGGATCTTCCGGATCCCGGTCTCGAC
>JAFZRG010000132.1 GCA_017619985.1 Bacillota bacterium
CGCGGCCAGCCATTCCTGCGCCAGAGCGCTGTGTGACCATCCCAGAAACCTGACGGACGAACAGCTGAAGGCTGTGGGCGAAGCCGGCGGCGTCGTGGGCGTCAACTTCTACGACGCGTTCCTGCACGAGGAAGAGACGGAATACACGTCCATCGCGGACATCGTAAAGCACCTGGAATACATGAGAGACAAGGCAGGCGTCGAAGCGCTGGCGTTCGGGTCCGACTTCGACGGCATTGAATCCACCCTGGAGTTCGGAGATTATGCAGGCTTCCCGCAGGTCGTGGACGCGCTGTCCGGAAAATTCACGGACGACGAGATCGACAAGATCTGCCACGGCAACTTCCTGAGAGTGATGAAAGACAACGAATAGGCATTCAGGCATACGAAAAGAGCGGCTGCGAGGCCGCTCTTTTGATTTGGTGTTCTATTCGTCCTTCGACGCGTAGCGGGTGCCGTACTCCCTGCGGTCGCCGAGGATGGCCTGGACGACAGTCGCGTTGTTCGGCGGGCAGCCGACAGCCCAGCGCAGGCCGAGCGCATCGCCCACGGTCTTCTTGGCACAGAGGCCGATGGCGACGGTATTGTCCGCGTTCGCGCCTTCGGGCAGAGCCTCCGGCTTGACCGGCCCGACCACGATATTCATGTTCTCCAGATAGTCCATCAGTCCTTCGCCCTTCATGTCGAACAGAGAACTGATGACCGTGTTGTGACAGCCGGTGCAGGCCTGATAGTCGAAGATCACATTGCAGCTTGCCGGCAGGCCTTCGATCTCGACCTCGCTCGTCCGCTTGAAGCGGCTCTTCACTTCGTCGATCTGCTTTCCAACGACCTCGATCTTGTCGATGTCCATTTCACCCAGGCCGCGCTCGTACGCCTGCTTCGTGATCATGACTTCTTCCGGTTCATACCCCATGATGAGCCCTGCGACCGTCTCGCAGGCCACAAGGTCCTTGGAGCCGATGATCAGGTCCATCTTACGAGTCTCGCCGTAGATAGGTCCCAGCCCCTGCTGTCCGTACGTGCCGTCGATGATCTCCAGGCACGGTTTGAGCGTTTCCACAAGATCGCAGACGGAATCTACGAGCCCCTTCGTGTGGAATTCCTTCTTCTGCACGTCACAGAGCAGCCCCTTCAGGTTCTTCATGCCCAGGGTGATCTCCGTCTGATCGTGCGTCTTGAGCACCGGCACGGTGATGATGGCATCCGCGTCGCGGACGAGTTCCCAGGTCTTGAAGGACTGCAGGATCGTACCATGCTTCATGGGCATGGTGCAGATCGTATCGTTGTTTGCCTTGTCCTTCAGGTTGATGAACGGAATGCCCTGATCCCTCAGATCCTGATAACCGCACTTCTTGATGACGTCCTCGGTGTTGACCCCGCAGGCGGACGATTCCGCCAGGATGGGCGTCGCACCCATCGCTGCCACCATCTCGTAGATGGCCATGCAGACTTCCCAGCGGGTCACGCCGCCGGAAAGGCGGTCGGTCGGCGTCGCAACGAGGTTCGGTTTGATGATGACTTTGTATCCGGGTTTGATGATGTCTTCGAGGCCGCCGATGTCTTCCACGACTTTCGCAACGGCTTTCTTGATGTCTTCAAAACTGTCGGATGCTGTTTTCTGTATCGCTACGATAGACATGGCTGCTCCTTTCTACTCTTCTCCGCTGCCCTTGATCCCGGCGATGCGGGCCGCGAACTTTTTCTTCTCGTCAAGGCCGGAAAGCTTTGCGTACATGACTTTCTGCGCCTGGGGCGAACCCGCGCCGTGCATGCTCTCCGCGAGCGCGGTGCCGCCGGTCATGTTCTCGACGAGACGGGCGACGCGCATGCGGTCTTCCGTCGGAACGGATTCCACGCCCCTCAGGTATTTCTCCACATAGGCGCCGATCTCCGGGCTCTTCAGGTCTTCCTCCGAAGGCATGGTCGCGATGATGCCGCCGGCGATATCCTGCGCCAGACGGTCGATATCGTAAATGATCCTCGTAACGTTGTGCTTGCAGACGTTGGCCAGCAGCGGGTCCACGTAATACGAACCCGCGGCCGTGCAGGTGCCCTGGCAGGAGCAGGCCAGCGAACAGGCATAGATCGTCTCGTTCATATGGATCATCTCGTTCAGTTTATCCTTGATGTGGCTCGCTTTGCCGTAGCCGCTGTAGTCCGCCATCAGGGCCGCCGCGCCGATCACGACGTCGGAAACGCCGCCCTTGCACGCGCCGTAATTGCTTCTGTGGTAGCACGCGAAGCGGTCGACGAGCATGCCGGAGAATTCGACCTCGCCGCACATGAACACCCGCTCCCAGGGAACGAAGACGTTGTCGAGGACGGTCAGGCATTCGCCGCCAACGATGCCGAACTGGGCGTTGCCCTGGTCGATGTCGCCGCCGCACTTTCTGTCGTCGTTCGTCTGGCGTCCGAAGATGTGCGTGACCCCCGGAGTATCCACGGGCAGCGCGCAGCAGATCGCGTATTCTTCCTCGCCGGGCTTCATGCCCATGGTCGGCATAATGAGCATCTCGTGAGAATTGACCATACCGGTCATGTGGGCCTTGCAGCCGCGGATGACGACGCCGTCTTCTCTTTTTTCAACGACATGTACGAAGAGGTCCGGATCTTTCTGCTGGCCGGGCCGCAGGCTTCTGTCGCCTTTCACGTCGGTCATCGCGCCGGCGACCATCAGATCGTTGTCCTGAACGTAAACGAGGAACTTCTTAAAACGTTCGTGGTAGTCCGTGCCGTATTTCTGATCGATCTCATAAGAAACGGAGTACGTCGCGTTCAGCGCGTCGAAGCCGACGCAGCGCTGATAGCAGGTACCGGTCTTCTGCGAGATCATGCGCAGCATCTTGATCTTCGTCAGCAGGTCGTCGACGCTCTGGTGGATGTGCGTAAAGCGGTTGATCTTGTGCCCGGTGATATGAGACGTGGCGGTGCACAGATCCTCGTAATCCTTGCTGTTCGCAAGCGCATAGGTCATGGACGCCGATGCCACGTGACCCTTTATGAACGGATGATCGATCAGGGTCTTCGGGTCCTGCAGCTCGCCTTTGATATAGACGCGCACGTTCCGCTCTCTCAGGCTGTCTTTGTATTGCTGTGCTGTTTTCATATGTGCTTCCTCCTATGAGCTACAGATCCGGATCGAACTTTTCAAAAATGGGGATCGCTCCGGCGTCTTCGACGGTCTTCAGGTCTTCTTTGCTTCGTATGGTCCAGCTGACCTCCTGCAGGCCGAGCTTGTCGACCGCCCTTCTGTTGGCGCGGCAGAAGCGGTCCTCGAATTTGAACGCGATGAAGTCCGGACGGGCCCTGACGTTCAGCAGCAGATTCGTCAGGATGACCCGCTGGTACACGGGCAGATCCTCCGGATCCTTGATGAAGTCCGACGCCAGCTGTCCCCGGCAGATCGCAGGCCGCAG
>JAFZRG010000133.1 GCA_017619985.1 Bacillota bacterium
TCCAGCATCCAGCGGATCTTCGTGGCAGAAAAATAAGGGTCGATGTGCACACCGGCCCTCTTCATCACAAAATCGCCATGCTCTTCCTTCATGGCATCGCACGTTTTCGCCGTGCGGCGGTCCTGCCACACGATCGCGTTGCAGAGAGGCTTTCCGCTCCGCCTGTCCCACAGAACGACGGTCTCGCCGACGTTGTCCAGCCCCAGACAGACGATCTGCTGCGGCTGCGCCCCTGCGTCTTTGCAGGCAGCCGTGACCGCCTCGAGCACGCTGCGGAAGATCTCCTCCGCGTCCTGCTCGACCCATCCGTCCGCCGGATAAACCTGCGTCAACGGGCAATAGCCGCGGCCGGCCTGCTCCCAGTTCTCGTCCAGGAGCAGCGCGGTCGTGCCGGTGGTGCCGTTATCGATGCCGAGATAATATGTCTTCATGGCGGCGGTCCTCCGGCCGCTTACTGAATGTTCTTCTTCAGGACTTCCAGGAACTCTCTGCAGTCATCCGGATAGATGGCGCCCATGTTCGCGACCTGGAACATGTTCATCTCGAGGAACTTGCCCTTGCCGGGATAAACGGTGTAGCCGTCCGCAGCCATGGCCGCGATGAACGGTTCGACCGGCTTGCCTTCGGGCAGGAACACGCTCGTAACGGTATTCGCCATCTGTTCTTCGGGCAGCAGGAACTTCAGTCCCATCTCCTTCATGCCGCCGCGCAGGATCTTCGCGCATTCCTGATAGCGCGCGATGCGGCCTTCCAGACCCTCCTTCTCGAGCGTCCAGTCGAGCGCCGCGTCCAGGGCCCAGAACAGGGTCACGTTCGGCGTGTTCGGCGTCTGCCAGCACTTCTTCATCATCTGATAGTGCTTGCCGAGGTTGAGGTAGACGTTCTTGCCCTGCTCCGGCGCCACGTTCATGATCTCTTCCCTGCCGCAGACGTACGCGGAACCGGGATAGGCGCCGAGGCACTTGCCGCCTACGGAGCTGCACAGGTCGATGTGGTTCTTCACGACTTCGATGTGCTCGCCCGCAGCCGCGCTCACGCAGTCCACGTAGTACTTTCTGTCGTATTTCTTCACGAGTTCTCCGACCTCGTGGACCGGGTTGATCATGCCGGTGCTCGTCTCATGGAACACCATGCAGACCCACTTGATCTTCTCATTCTCCTGCAGCGCCTTTTCGACCGCCGCGAGGTCGGGCATTTCACCCCATTCGAACTTCAGATTGGTCAGGGGCACTTCGTATTTCGTCAGGATCTCCAGCAGTCTGCCGCCGAATTCGCCGTTGTTGATCAGCAGCGCTTCATCTCCCGGCGCAAAGACGGATGACAGGCAGGTCTCGTTGGCGGATGTGCCGGAACCGGAAACGACGACGGCACAGTAGCTGTCATCGCCCTCGAACAGGCGGACGACCTTCCCGCAGATCGCCTTGTAAAGTTCTTCGAATTCGGGACTTCTGTGGCAGATGTCGTAGTGCAGCAGGGACTGCCGTACAGGTTCTTCCACCATAACGGGGCCGGGGCTGAATAGTCTTGTTTTCATAAATGATCCTCCTATCTGATCCGGTTCACGATGACCCCGCCCAGGGCGCACAAAATACCCAGGGCGATGCAGACCCATCCGATCCTGCTGAAATCGTGCCGGAACGGATTCTTGAACCACAGGACTGCCGCCGCTTCCCAGAGAACGGCCCCCGCGAACAGGACTTTCGTCGTTTTACTCATTTCTGGATGCCTCCGATCAATGGATACTCTATATTATACAATACCGCGGGCCGTTTTGCCAAAAGCAAAACAAATGTTGTAACGATAGGCCGTTCCGTGCGATAATAGGTTGGCCGCAACAAGGAGGAAAAACAGCCATGTCTTCCGTCAAACCTTCGATCGCCTGCTTCGGCGGCGCCAATATGGACCTGCACATCCAGAGCACCGTGCCCGTCATCCTGCGCGACTCCAATCCGGGTCACATCCACACGTCTCCCGGCGGCGTGATGCGCAACATCGCGGAGAACTGCGCGAGGCTCGGCGCGGACGTGACCCTGCTGTCCGCCGTCGGAAACGATGCGTTCGGCGACCGCATCCGCATGGCAAGCGAGAAGGCCGGCATCCGCATGGACGCCGTGATGGTGCGTGAAGACTGCCCCACCTCCTGCTACATGGCCTTTATGGACGAGACCGGCGACATGCTGGTGGCGGCCAACGACATGCGCATCATGGACCTGATCGGCGATGATTACCTGCCGCGGAATGCGGACGTTCTGCGCGGAGCGGACGTGATCCTCTGCGACGCGAACCCGCCCGAGGCGCGCATCGCGCAGCTTGCGGAGCTCGCCGCGGGAACGCCCATCTTCGCAGACCCTGTGTCCGTGGCCAAGGGCGGCAAGTTCCTGTCTGTGCTGGACAGGCTGCACCTTCTGAAACCGAACCGCATCGAACTGCAGCATCTTTCCGGCCTGCCCTGCGAAACGGATGAAGAGATCCGCGCGGCGGCGGCAAGCCTGCTGGACAAGGGCCTGCAGAGTATCGCGATCTCGCTGGGCAGCAAGGGCTGCTACTACGCGGACCGGGAAGGCAGGAACTTTTTCCGGAGGCTGAAGCCGGTCGCTGAAATGGCGAACGCTACCGGCGCGGGAGACGCCTTCATGGCGGGGCTTGCCTGCGCCTGCGCGCGCGGCGCAGGACCCGAAGACATGATAGACTACGCCCTCGCCTGCGGCCTGATCGCCGTGCAGAGCGAAGA
>JAFZRG010000134.1 GCA_017619985.1 Bacillota bacterium
ACCTGATCGACAACCAGACCGACCCGACGCTCGCGACTTACGCTGGGGAAGCGGAATGCACGCTCCGTATCGCTTCGAAGAGAGCGACGCGCGCCGAAGCCATCGAAGCCGTGGACGACATGATGATGCAGGTGCTGGAACGCGTCGGTGAATACGTGTTCTCCGTAGATGACGAAGACCTGCAGGACGTCGTGCTCGACCGCATGCACATGGACGGGACGACGCTGGCGGCTGCCGAATCCATGACCGGCGGCATGTTCGCTGCACGGGTCACGGATAAGCCCGGCGTTTCCGCGTTCTTCGACCGCTCGTGCGTGACGTACAGCAATCGCGCGAAGATGGAGGAGCTCGGCGTCTATAAATCCACGCTGGACAAATACGGCGCCATCAGCCCCGAATGCGCTCGCGAGATGGCGGAAGGGCTGCACAGGAAGACCGGCTGCGATCTCTGCGTCGCGGTGACCGGCAACGCAGGCCCCAATCCGGACGAAGGCAAGGAAGTAGGGAAGTATTACATCGGCGTCTGGTACAGGGACGACGTGATCGTGAGCGAGCATTTCCGCAAGGGTGACCGCGGCAGGATCCGCAGGGACGCCTGCTTCAACATGTTCAAGCAGATGTATAAAGTCCTGTTCAATAAGTCGTTGACGTAAATGGTAAAATATGGTAATATTCTTTTGCCTGATTTTGCTTGACCGCGGAGCAGTTCGGGAGTAGAATGAATAAGAACAAATGTTCTTTTGCGTGACACATATGCTTTTTGGCACTCAGCCGGAACGGAGGAATAGATGGCAACGAACGTGAACAAAAGCGAAAGAGATAAGGCTCTGGAGGCTGCGATCGCCCAGATCGACAAGCGCTTCGGAAAAGGCTCCATCATGTCTCTCGGAGACGAGAACGCAAGGCTAAACATCGAAGCGATCCCCACGGGATCCATCAGTCTGGACATCGCCTGCGGCGTAGGCGGCGTACCGAAGGGAAGGATCATCGAGATCTTCGGCCCGGAATCTTCCGGCAAGACGACGCTGGCGCTGCACATCATCGCGGAATCGCAGAAGCAGGGCGGTAAAGCCGCCTTCATCGACGCGGAGCACGCGCTCGACCCGATCTACGCGAAAGGCATCGGCGTGGACATCGACGATCTGCTCGTATCTCAGCCCGATACCGGCGAAGACGCTCTGGAGATCTGCGAGATGCTCGTGCGTTCCGGCGCGATCTCCGTCGTGGTCATCGACTCCGTCGCGGCACTGGTCCCCAAAGCCGAGATCCAGGGCGACATGGGCGACTCCCACGTCGGCCTGCAGGCCAGACTCATGTCCCAGGCCCTCAGAAAACTGACCGGCGTCATCAACAAGACGAACACGACCTGCATCTTCATCAATCAGCTGAGAGAGAAAGTCGGCGTCATGTTCGGCAACCCCGAGACGACGACCGGCGGCAGAGCCCTCAAGTTCTACAGCTCCATGCGCCTCGACGTGCGCCGCATCGAATCCATCAAGATGGGCGACGCCATCATCGGCAACCGCACGAGAGTCAAGGTCGTGAAGAACAAGGTCGCGCCTCCGTTCAAGATGACGGAATTCGACATCATGTACGGCAAGGGCATCTCCCGCAGCGGCGACGTTCTGGACTGCTCCGTCGAAGCCGGCCTGCTCGAGAAGAGCGGCGCCTGGTACAGCTATGCGGGGGAACGCATCGGACAGGGAAGAGAGAACGTCAAGGCGTATCTGGACGAACACCCCGAGCTCATGAAGAAGCTCGAAGACCAGATCCGCGCGAAGTATGTTTCCAAGAAAGACGATACGCTCGTCGATGATTCCGACTCCATCAAAGTGGATGCGGACGGCGTCGTCATCGAAGAATAATATTATAGAAAAAACTGCTTGACACCGCTGCATGCGCCTCGTATAATATTTGCGTTGCCGCTCTGAATGGGTATATTTTCGAGTGTCTGTAAAGACCACCCCCGATGGCGAGACCGGATAGAGGAGGTAAAAAATATCATGTATGCAGTAGTTATGACCGGAGGAAAGCAGTATCGCGTATCCGCCGGCGACAAGATCCGTGTTGAAAAGCTGAATGCCGAAGCCGGCAGCACCGTTTCCCTGGACAAGGTCCTGGTGATCGGTGGCGAAGGCGAGACCATGGTCGGCGCTCCCTATGTGGAAGGCGCATCCGTAGAAGCTGAAGTCGTTGCGAACGGCAAGGCTGACAAGGTCATCATTTTCAAGTACAAGGCAAAGAAGGACTATCGCAAGAAGCAGGGTCACAGACAGCCCTACACCGAGCTGAAGATCAATGGCATCTCTGTGAACGGCGAAGCAAAGTCCAAGGCTCCCGAAGCTCCCAAGGCCGAGGCAGTCGAAGCAGCTGCTGAAGAGGCAGCAGACCTGAAGTCCATGAAGAAGGCCGAGCTGATCGAATTCGCAGCAGCGAAGGGCATCGAAGTGGATGCGAAGCTTAAGAAGGAAGAGATCGTTGCCGCTATCGAGGCAGCTCTCTAAAGCAGGCTAGGAACGGAGGTAAAATCTTATGGCAAGTAAAAAAGGTGTAGGCAGCTCTAAGAACGGCCGCGATTCCGAGTCGAAGCGTCTTGGAGTAAAGAGAGCCGACGGTCAGTTCGTCAGCGCGGGTTCCATTCTTGTTCGCCAGAGAGGCACGAAGATCCACCCGGGCAACAACGTAGGCATCGGCGGAGACGACACCCTGTTCGCAAAGCAGGACGGCATCGTCAGATTCGAGAGAAAAGACAAGACCCGCAAGCAGGTCAGCGTTTATTCTCAGGAAGCATAGTTGCTCTCAAAGGCCTCTGGTAAGTCCAGAGGCCTTGTTTTTTCACGTTAAGATACCATGTTTGTAGATAAAGCGACCATAACCATCAAGTCCGGCAAAGGCGGAAACGGTTCCGTATCGTTCCGCAGAGAACCCTACATCCCGCAGGGCGGTCCGGACGGCGGGAACGGCGGCAAGGGCGGCGACATCGTCATCCTGGCGGACCGCAATCTCCGCACGCTGATGGATTTCCGGTATAAAAGAAAATATGAGGCGGAGAACGGCGAAGACGGCAGGGGACGCCAGCAGTTCGGCAAGGACGGCGCGGACCTCGTCATCAAAGTCCCCGTCGGCACGGTCGTGCGCGATGCGGAAAGCGGCGCGGTCATGGCGGACCTGACGGAAGACGGCCAGTCCTTCGTAGCCGCAAAGGGCGGCAGGGGCGGCAAAGGCAACGTCATGTTCAAGAACTCCGTGCGCCAGGCGCCGAACTTCGCGGAAGCGGGCGGTTTTGTCAGGGAACGGGTCATCGAGCTCGAACTGAAGCTCATCGCGGACGTGGGCCTCGTCGGCTATCCCAACGTGGGCAAATCCACGCTGCTGTCCGTATCCACCAGCGCCAACCCGAAGATCGCGAACTACCATTTCACGACCATCACGCCGAACCTTGGCGTCGTATCCATGTACGACTCCAGCTTCGTCATGGCGGACATTCCGGGCCTCATCGAAGGCGCGTCGGAAGGACAGGGCCTCGGTCTCGATTTTCTGAAACACATCGAGCGCACCCGCATCCTCATCCACGTCGTGGACGCGTCGGGCAGCGAAGGCCGTGACCCCAAAGACGATTTTGACAAGATCAACGCCGAGCTCGCCTCCTACAGCGAAAAGCTTGCGAAGAAGCCGCAGATCGTCTGCGCGAACAAGATCGATATGGCGGACGACGAGACTTACGAATCGTTCAAGGCTTATGTCGAAAGCAAAGGCTACCCGGTCTATCCGTGCAGCGCGCCGATCCACGAAGGCGTGGACGAACTGCTGCGCGCAGCCTATAAGCTGCTGCAGACCGTGGAACAGGAGGAAGAGGAGCAGCCCGTGTTCTTTAAGGATACGGCACCGGAAGACGATCCGGATTACCGCAACGTCTATGTCGAACCGAAAAAAGGCGGTTTCCTGGTCACGGGCAAACAGCTCGAGAAGATCTTCAACTCCACGAACTTCAACGACGCCGGTTCGCTGCGCTATCTGTACCGCTACATCGAGGACAGCGGCGCCATCGACCGTATGCTCGAGATGGGGCTGGAGGAAGGCGACACCATCACGGTGATTGATTACGATTTCGAATATTACGATGAGTAGCGTTCAGAACGAACTGGATAGACTGCTGCTGAAAGTCGAGAAGCCGGCACGGTATATCGGAGGAGAACTGCACAGCGTTGTGCGCAGGCCCTCCGCAGATACCGTGCGCTTTGCGTTCTGCTTTCCCGATCTGTACGAGATCGGCATGTCCTACATGGGCCTGAATATCCTGTATCATCTTCTGAACCGGACGGATCATACGTATTGCGAACGCTGCTTTACGCCCGCCAGAGACATGATGGCGGCTATGAAGCAGGCGGACGTTCCTCTGTTCACGCTTGAAACGAAGACTCCTCTGAACGAGATGGATTTCGTCGGCTTTACGCTGCAGTACGAGCTCTGCTATACGAACATCCTTGCCATGCTCGACCTGGCAGGCATTCCCGCGCTTTCGAAAGACCGCGGCGAAGAGGATCCCATCATCATCTGCGGCGGCCCCTGCGTGTTCAACGCGGAGCCCGTGGCAGACTTCATGGATGTCATCCTTGTCGGAGACGGAGAGGAACTGCTTCCGGAGATCTGCCGCATCCGGGGCGAATTCAGGAAGGAAGGCCGCTGCAAAGACGATTTCTATAAGGAGATCTCGAAACTGCAGGGCGTCTATATCCCGAAGTTCTACGAACCGGTACGGGATGAAAACGGAGTATTCCAAGGATATAAGAAACGATGGGAAGGCGCGCCGGACCGCATCTTGAAGGCCATCGTCCACGACATCGATCCCGTAGACTTTCCGAAGGAACTCATCGTGCCCCTCATCGAAGTCGTGCACGACAGAGCTGTCGCGGAACTGTTCCGGGGCTGCACGAGAGGCTGCCGGTTCTGCCAGGCAGGCATGGTCTACCGTCCCGTACGCGAACGCAGCGAGGAGAAGGTCATCGACATCGCCAAGACGCAGCTGGAGAACAGCGGGCAGGGCGAACTGTCGCTGCTGTCGCTGTCCACGTCCGACTATACGCGTTTCGAACCGCTCGTGACGGAACTGATGGCGTACTGCAAAGCACGCCAGGTGAGCCTGTCTCTGCCGTCGCTGCGCATGGACAATTTCAGTTTTAAAGTCCTGGACGAGATCCAGGGCGTGCGCAAGACCGGACTGACGTTCGCCGCGGAAGCGGGCACACAGAGGCTGCGCGATGTCATCAACAAGAACGTGACGGAAGAACACATCTTTACGGCGCTCCGCCAGGCGTTCGACCTCGGCTGGACGTCCGTCAAGCTGTACTTCATGATGGGTCTTCCCACGGAGACCTACGAGGATCTGGACGGCATCATCGATCTGTCGCGGCGCATCATGGAACTGGCGAAAGAACACAACGGAGGCAAGGTCGGACGCTACAGCGTATCGGTCTCCGTCTCCAATTTCGTACCGAAGCCGGACACTCCGT
This sequence comes from Bacillota bacterium, assembly GCA_017619985.1. Taxonomy (GTDB): domain Bacteria; phylum Bacillota; class Clostridia; order Peptostreptococcales; family Anaerovoracaceae; genus RUG11894. The sequence goes on from JAFZRG010000134.1 coordinate 5,511, forward strand.
TCATGTGGGTGCGCCAGAACACGCCGGAGGAATTCGAACAGAAGCATTACTATCTGAAGGACCGCCTGAAGAAGATCAAAGGCGTCGTGTTCCGCTATCACGGCAGTTACGCCAGCATGCTGGAAGCCGTATTCGCGCGGGGCGGAAGGGAACTGTCCGCCGCTTTGCTGCGCGCCTATGAACTCGGAGCCGCTTTCGACGCCTGGACGGAAGGATTCCGTCAGGATGCCTGGGAACAGGCGCTCGCGGAGAACGGCATCGACGCGGACTATTTCGCGCTGAACGACATCGACCCGGACGCGCCCATGCCCTGGGAGATCGTGGGCTGCGGCATCACGAAGGACTTTTTCAAGGAAGAGTGGAAGAAGGCGCAGGAAGCAGCGACGACGCCGGACTGCCGTCTCGGCTGCAACGGATGCGGGGTCAACGCGCACACTGAATGCCGGTGGGGAGGCATCTATGCAGGGAACTGAGATGCACCGCTATCTGATGAGTTTTTATAAAAAAGGCAACATGCGCTTCATCTCGCACCTCGACCTGCAGCGGCTGTTCAAGCGCTGCATCAAAAGGGCAGGGATCGCCGTCGCGTATTCCAACGGATTCAACCCCCACGAGAAGATCAACATCGTCCATCCGCTTCCGCTCGGCTTCGAAACGGACTGTGATTATTTCGAGATCGACACGGAAAACGCCTATCCGGAGCAGCAGCTGGCAGACAGCATGAATTTGGCCCTTCCGGAAGGCATCAGATTTACGTTTTGCCGCGAGATCCCGTACTCGTCGAGGAATTCATCCTCCGTCACGGAAAACAGCCTCTATGAGGCGTTTTTACCGTCTTCACAGAATCTTAACATTGATGGTTTTATAATACAGGACAGGGTCGTGATCCTGAAGAAGGACAAGAAGACGAAGCAGCTCGTCGAAAAGGACGTCAAGGACTGGATCGTCAGCATTTTTCTTCTGGAAGAAACAGAAGAGGGCAGCAGGCTGTCGCTTCTCCTTCGCAGCGCTCCCAACGAGACGCTGAACCCGGTCAACCTGCTGGAATCGCTCTGCGCGTTCAGCGGCAGCGCATTCGACAGGGAAGGCGTGCGCGTCACGCGCAAGGATATCTTCGCCCTGAAAGACGGACAGTCCGTCCCTTTATCCCGTTATTACGAATAGACATATCCGTATGGCAGAATTCAAGAAAAGATACAGAACAACACCGAAATTCCGGAACTTCGTCGTGTGGACCGCGACGGTCCTGATCTCTCTTATTTTGATTTTTTGCGCAAATAAGATCGTCACGAAGGACCTGAACATCCTGCACGCCGAAGACGCATATGCCGAGAAGGCAAAGATCACGAGCATCGAAAAGACGGAAAGCACGAGTTACTCTCTGTCGGAGGATGTCGAATACCAGGACGACCGCATCTATTTCAAGGCGAAGATCCTGACCGGCGAGTTCAAGGGACAGGAAGTGCTCGGCGCGCAGACGTCCGACAACTATACGCTCGACCCGGATCAGCCGCTTTCCGTCGGCGACAAGGTCATCCTGTACAATTACGGGGCGAAAGAAGGAGAGGCGGACTGGGTGTTCGGCGGCTTTTACCGCCTGGACGGCATGATACGGCTTGGTCTCCTGTTCTGTGCCGCGCTGCTGTTCTTCGGCCGGCTGAAAGGCCTGAATACCTTGATCTCGCTCGCGTTCACCTGCATGGCAGTATTCATGGTGTTCGTCCCGTCGGTCCTCGCAGGCTACAACGTCTACGTCATGACCTGCCTGACCTGCGTCTTCGTCATCGTCATGACCCTGCTCATCACGACAGGCGCGACGGAAAAGGCGCTCACGACGATCCTTGGCTGCACGTTCGGCGTCGCGGTCGCCGCGATCCTCGAACTCATCCTGGAGAACGCGCTGCGCCTGACGGGCATCATCGACGAGCACTCCATCTATCTCGGATATCTGGACAACGGCGTCGTCATCGACCTGAAGTCTCTGATCTTCGGCATGATCGTGATCGGCGCCATGGGCGCGGTCATGGACGTCGCCATGGATATCTCTTCCGCGCTGCACGAACTGCACTACAGGGCGCCCGATCTGAAGTTCGGCGAACTGTACCAGTCCGGCATCACGATCGGAAGGGACGTCATGGGCACCATGGCGAATACGCTGGTCCTGGCGTATATCGGTTCCTCGCTGTGCACGATCCTGCTGCTGATCACATATTCCAGTTCACTGCGCGAACTGCTGAACCGCGAGAACATCATCGTGGAACTGATGCAGGCGCTCATCGGATCCTCCGCGATCCTGCTGACCATGCCGCTCACGTCCGCGATCTGCAGCTTCCTGTATACGAACAAGAGTTTCTTAAAACTCGAAAAGAGCATCCACGATCCCAGCAACGATTACGATCCGGAAGCGCCGGTGACTGTGCTCGAACCCGAACACAAATCCATCATCCCCAAGGATCCTTTCGTGGTCCTGAAGAAGACGGACAAGCTGAAATCTTCCAAAAAGAAAGATCCCTCCGGTTTCAACGGCTACTATTACGAAGGCCAGAAACAGGACGATCAGAAATAGGAAAACCGGAAAGAGGTCGCAAGGCCTTTTTCTTTTTGTCAAAATATGGTAAACTGTGACTGCTGCGGAAGCACATGGATATGACGATCGACTGGAACAGACTGAGGAAAGGTCTCCTGATCCTGTTTTGTGCTGCCGCGGCGGCGGGAAGCGCGCGCGGATACGTCCTGGGTTCGGCGTCGGAAGAGGCCGCCGTTTTGTACGAAGACCCGCCTGAGAGGGCGGAGACCGTTCTCCCGGTCACGCCGCAGGAGACCCGCATCGATCTGAATACCGCCACCCTGGAAGAACTCTGCACGCTGAAAGGCATCGGTCCGGTCAAGGCGCAGGCGATCCTCGATTACCGCGACAGTTACGGCGGCTTCGTCTGCGTAGAGGAACTGCTTGAGGTAAAGGGGATAGGAGAAAGCACTTATTCGAACATAAAAGACTATTTATACATCCCGGATTAGGTGATAAAATATTTTAGTTAAAGGAGAACCTATGGTAACGGATGAAGAACTGGCCAGGATCAACGAACTGGCGCATAAGAAAAAGACGATCGGGCTGACCGAAGAAGAACGCCTCGAACAGGCGCATCTCCGCACGAAATTCATCGAAGATTTCCGCGCGCGTTTTATCGCGCAGTTAGACAATATCGAACTCGTCGATCCGGACGATCCCCGTCTGGAGGAGCAGAGGAAAAAGAACAAGAACCACTGATCATGGAACACTTCATAGAGTTTCAAAACGTAAGCAAGATCTATCATATGGGGGAGATCGAGATCCCTGCGCTTCACGACGCCAGTTTTACGGTCGAGAAGGGCGAGATCTGCATTATCGTGGGACCGTCCGGCGCCGGCAAGACGACGCTTCTGAACATCCTCGGCGGCATGGACCGCCTGACGGACGGCAGGGTGTTCCTCGACGGCGAGGAGATCTCCGCCTACGACAAGAAGCGCATGACCACGTACCGCCGCTACGATATCGGCTTCGTTTTCCAGTTCTATAACCTCATCCAGAACCTCACGGCGCGCGAGAACGTCGAACTGGCGGCACAGATCTGCAAGGACCCCGTCAGCGCCGACGAAGTCCTCGAACACGTAGGACTGGCCCAGCGCGCCAATAATTTCCCGTCTCAATTGTCCGGCGGCGAACAGCAGCGCGTCGCGATCGCCCGCGCTCTCGCGAAGAACCCGAAACTGCTCCTCTGCGACGAACCGACAGGCGCTCTCGACTACGTCACCGGCAAGTCCGTTCTCAGGATCCTGCAGAACACGGCGCGAGAGAGAGGGATGACCGTCATCATCATCACGCACAACTCCGCGCTGACCGCCATGGCGGACCGCATCATACGGGTCAACAGCGGCACGATCGTCGATCAGCACCGCAACGAGCACCCGGTACCCGTCGAAGACATCGAGTGGTGACCATGCTCGCCCGCTCGCTTTTCAGAACAATCCGGTCCACGTTGGGACGCTATCTTTCCATCTTCGCCATCATCGCGCTCGGCGTCGGCTTTTTTATTGGCCTGCGCGTCACCCATGACGCCATGCTCAAGACGGCGGACGATTATCTGACATCCCTTGACTTTTACGATTTCCGTCTCGTTTCCACGCTCGGTCTAACGGAAGACGACGTAAAGGCCTTCCAGAAGGAGCCGAACGTGCTCCTTGCGGAAGGCTCTGTTTCCGCGCCTGTGCTCATCGAAACAAAGGGCGGATCCGAAGACGTGATCACGATCCACATGCTCCTAGCGAAGATCAACGATCTGGATCTCGTGAGCGGACGGATGCCCGAGGCGCCGGACGAGATCGTACTTGACGCGCTGTACGCGGGACCGAACCGCATCGGAGGGACCGTAAAGCTCGCTTCTTCGAACGACGAAGACACGCTCGACATGTTCCGGAACACAACGCTGCGCGTCGTCGGCATCGTCAATTCCCCGTACTATTCCAATTTCGAAAGAGGATCGTCCAGCCTGGGTTCCGGCAAGATCGCAGGCTTCGGCTATGTGACGTCGGATGCGTTCGACACGGATTATTACACCGAGATCTTCCTGCGCCTGAACGGCATGCCCGCGACGGGGTCGGACGCCTATCATGACGCGGCGGATGATGCCCAGGGACCCCTGGAAGATCTCCTGGAGAAGCGTGGCGATATCCGCTACGAATCCCTGAAGCAGGAGGCGAACGACAAGATCGCGGACGCGCAGGAACAGATCGACGACGGCTGGGCGCAGATCGACGACGGCAAGAAGGAGATCGCCGATGCGGAAAAGAAACTGGCCGATGCGGACAAAGAGCTTCGAGACGCGCGTAAGGAACTCGATGACGGATGGGCGGAACTGAAGGACGCCGAGATCGAACTGGCCGATGCGCGCAAAGAGCTCGACGACGCCGAAGCGGAACTGGCCGACGGCAAAAAAGAGCTGGAAGACGCCCGCAAAGAGCTCGACGACGCCAAGGTCGAACTGGCTGACGCCAGGAAGGAACTCGACGACGGCTGGGCGGAATATAACGACGGTCTGGCCGAATACGAAGACGGAAAGAAAGAATACGAAGAAGGTCTCGCAAAATACAATGACGGCCTGGAAGAGTATCAGTCCGGCAAAAAGAGCGCCAATTCCGAGTTGTCCGCCGCCAAACAGCAGCTGGACGTTTATGAGGCCCAGCTTGCGGACAGCCGCCAGCAGCTGGACGACGCGATCGTCCAAAAGGAGCAGCTCGAAGCGGGGATCCCGTATATGTCCGCCGAAGACCAGGCGGCTGCCCAAGCCACAGTCGAAATGATGTCCGCGAAGATCGCGTACGGTGAAGCAGCCTACGCCGACGGCATAAACCAGCTCAACGCCGGAAAAGACGCCTATGAGCAGGCCTCCGCCGAAACCTCGAAAAAACTCACCTCCGCACACAACAAACTAAAAAACGCAAAGAAAGAACTCGATGACGCCAAAAAGCAGCTGGACGACGCGGAGATCGAACTGAAAGACGCGCTGACCGAGCTGGAAGACGGCGAAAAGGAATATGCCGACGGTCTGAAAGAATATGAAGACGGCGAAAAGGAATACGCCGACGGTCTGAAAGAATATGAAGACGGACTCGCGGAATATCAGGACGGACTGAAGGAATACGAAGACGGACTGAAAGAATACGAAGACGCGAAGCAGGAACTCGAAGACGGCGAAAAGGAATACGCCGACGGCCTGCGGGAATACCGGACGAAGAAAGCGGACGCGGAAAAGCAGATCGCGGATGCCAAGGCGGACATCGCCCAGGCGGAGATCGATCTGACGGATGGCCAGGAGAAAGTCGACGACGCGAAGCAGCAGCTGGCCGATCTGAAAGAACCGGTCGTCTACGTCCTCGGCCGTGACATGAACAACGGCTACGCCTCGCTGGAAAACGACACGGCCATCGTGAAGGGCATCGCGAAGGTCTTTCCGCTGTTCTTCTTCCTGGTCGCAGTCCTTGTCTGCATCACGACGATGACCCGCATGGTCGATGAACAGCGTACGGAAGACGGCACGCTGAAAGCGCTCGGATACGGCGATCTTGCCATCGCGAGCCGCTATCTGTTCTACGCCGCAAGCGCCTCTGTCATCGGATGCTTCGCCGGATTCTTCATCGGCTCGAAATTCATGCCGATGGCCATCTGGAAGATCTACCGCATCATGTACGCCATCGAGCGTCCCGTCGCCTACGTTCTGGACTGGAAGTCGTTCGGCATCAGCGCCGCGGTATATCTGGTCTGCGCTTTAGGCGCGACGTGGCTCGTGATCCGGAAGGAACTGCAGGAAGCCGCAGCGCAGCTCATCCGCCCCGAGGCGCCGAAAGCGGGCAAGCGCGTTCTCCTCGAGCGCATCCCGTTCATCTGGAAACGCCTGAATTTCCTGCGCAAGGTCTCCATTCGCAATATCTTCCTGTATAAGAAGCGCATGATCATGATGATCGTCGGCATCGGCGGCTGTACGGCGCTGCTGCTGACCGGATTCGGCATCCGGGACACGATCTCCAACATCGTCGATTACCAGTACGAGGAGATCAGCATCTACGACGGCGACGTCACGTTCTTCGATCCGATGAGCGAGGAGGACCAGGCCGCATTCCTGCGGGATCACAGCGAAGTCATTGCGGATGCCTGCTTCGTGTCCATGGAGAAGATGGACGTCAATCATGAGGGATCCCAGGAAGCGAATATCGTCGCGTTCCGGGATGCGCCGGAAGGGTTCGTCGACATCCATACGGGCGACGAGAAGCTGGCATGGCCCGGAAAAGGGGAGACGGTGCTGAATTACCGCCTCGCAAGGGATCTCGATATCTCAGCAGGAGATACCATAACGATCGTGGACGAGGACCTCCGAAAGATCGATCTGAAGGTCACGGGCATCTTCGACAACTATCTTTATGATTACGTCTTCGTGACCGCGGACACGTTTGAAGAAGCGTGGGGCGAAGTGCCCGACGTCAAGAGCGCCTATGTCAATTTCAAAGAAGGCGCGGACGTGCACAAGTCTGCCGCGGACGTTCTTTCCTCCGACGAAGTCGTCGCGGTCACGCTCGCTGCGGACCTGCGCAGCACGATAGGCAATCTTCTGAGTTCGATGGATTACGTCGTCGTGATCGTTCTTGTCTGCTCCGGCGCGCTCGCGTTCATCGTCCTGTACAACCTGACGAACATCTCGATCACGGAGCGCAGAAGGGAGATCGCGACGCTGAAAGTGCTCGGCTTCTACCAGAACGAAACAGCGCAGTACGTGTTCCGCGAAAACCTGATCCTGACAGCGATCGCAGCGGTGTTCGGCATCCCGATGGGCATCGCGCTGCTGCGCTATGTCATGTCGCAGGTGGTCATCAAACAGCTGTACTTCGGCTGCAGGCTTGCGCCTCTGTCCTACGTGTATTCGATCCTCATCACGTTCGTGTTCGCGATCCTGATCAACCTCGTGCTGCGGCGGAAGATCGACAATATCGACATGGCCGAATCCATGAAGGCGATCGAATAGCATTCTTTCGGTTCACGCCTTGACACTTAATACCAAAAAGCAATAAAATTAAGTGTTATTTTATGACAATCTTCTGGAGGTAATTCTTATGAAATACATGGGTGTAAACGAACTGCGCGAACAGTTCCTGAAATTCTGGGAAACGAAGGATCATCTGAGACATGCAAGCTTCTCGCTGATCCCCGAAAACGACAAATCCCTGCTGCTGATCGCAGCCGGCATGGCACCCCTGAAGCCGTATTTCAGCGGTGCGCAGGTGCCTCCCAGAAAGCGCATGACAACAGCGCAGAAGTGCATCCGTACGAATGACATCGACAACGTCGGCCACACCGCGCGGCACGCGACGTTCTTCGAGATGCTCGGCAATTTCTCCTTCGGCGATTACTTCAAGGAAGGGGCCATCAACTGGGGCTGGGAATTCATCACGTCCCCGGAATGGCTCGACATCCCCAAGGATAAGCTCTGGGCCACGATCTATCTCGACGACGACGAGGCGTTCAGGATCTGGCACGAGCAGGTCGGCATGCCCGAAGACCGCATTGTCCGCCTCGGCAAGGACGACAACTTCTGGGAGATCGGCACCGGTCCGTGCGGACCCTGCAGCGAAGTCTATTACGACAGAGGACCCGAATACGGCTGCGGCAAACCCGACTGCAGACCCGGCTGCGACTGCGACCGCTACATGGAGTTCTGGAACTACGTCTTTACGCAGTTCGACCGCCAGGAGGACGGCAGCTACGTTCCTCTGGCGCATCCCAACATCGATACCGGCATGGGCCTGGAGAGAATGGCCTGCATCATGCAGGGCGTCGACTCCATCTATAACATCGACACCATGCACGAGATCCTGCAGGAAGTCTGCAGACTGTCCGGCGTCCCGTATCACGACGGCGCGGCGAAGACGGACGTTTCGCTCCGCATCATCACGGACCACGTCCGCACCGTTTCGTTCATGATTGGCGACGGCATCCTGCCCAGCAACGAGGGCAGGGGCTACATCCTGCGCAGACTGCTCAGAAGAGCAGCCCGCCACGGCAGACTGCTCGGCATTGAAGGCGCATTCATCAACGACGTGGCCGAAAAGGTGTTCGAACAGTACGGTGAAGCGTATCCCGAACTCATCGAACGCAGGGATTACATCCGCAAGATCATCAGCATCGAAGAGGCCAAGTTCGACCAGACGATCGAATCCGGCACCTCCGTTCTGGACGGCTACATGGCGTCCGCGAAGGCGGCAGGTACGAATCAGCTGACCGGCGAACAGGTCTTCAAATTGTACGATACGTTCGGCTTCCCGATCGAGCTGACCCAGGAGATCGCGGAGGAGCAGGGCTTCACCGTGGACGAGGAAGGTTTCCGTGCCTGCATGCAGCAGCAGAAAGACCAGGCACGCGCCGCGAGAAAGGCCGAAGACAACGAAGGCTGGCTCGACGAGAGCGCCATGTTCAAGGATTTCCCGGAGACCGAATTCACCGGCTATGAGAGCCTGGCCATGGATGCGAAGGTCCTCGGACTCGTGCGCGGCATGAGCACGTTCAAGTCGGCGGGCGAAGGCGAAGAGATCCGCATCGTCCTCGACCGTACGCCGTTCTACGCGGAAGGCGGCGGACAGGTCGGCGATCAGGGCGTTCTGGAGAACGACGGATTCACCGCTGTCATCACCGATACGATCAAGGTCGGCGGCGTCTACGTCCACAAGGCTGTCGTCACAGCCGGAGAAGTCTCCGTGGGCGATACCGTAACGGCATGCGTCGACGAGATCAGAAGACACGCGATCGCGAGAAACCACACTGCGACGCACCTGCTGCAGAAAGCGCTGCGCACCGTGCTGGGCGACCACGTGGAGCAGGCAGGTTCTCTCGTCAATGAAGAAGAACTGCGCTTCGACTTCACGCACTTCGAAGCGATCTCTGCCGAAGACCTCGCAAAGGTCGAAGATATCGTCAACACCGAGATCCTGAAGTTCACGGACGTCGAAACGAAGATCATGCCCATAGAAGAGGCGAAGAAGCTCGGCGCCATGATGCTGTTCGGCGAAAAGTACGGCGATTCCGTCCGCGTCGTGAACGTCCCCGGATTCTCCATGGAATTCTGCGGCGGCACGCATGTCGCGAACATCGGACAGATCGGCTGCCTGCACATCGTAGCGGAACAGGGTGTTGCTGCAGGGACCAGAAGGATCACTGCGGTCACCGGCAGCGCCGTGAACGCGATGCTCGCCGAAGAGCAGGCGAAGATCGACGCGGCATCCGCGTCGCTGAAGACTTCCGCCGCAGGACTCGAAAAGAGGGCGGAGGACGTCGCAGCCGAACTGAAGGCGCTTAGAAAAGAACTGGAAGACCTGAAAGCGAAGGCCGCGCAGGAAGGTGCAGGCGACCTGCTGAAGAGTGCGAAGACGTACGGCGGCGCCAGGCTGATCGAGCACACGTTCGAAGATGCAGGCATCGACGAACTGCGCAATATCTCCGACCAGATCAAGGCTGCGGAAAAGGCAGTCGTCATGGTATTCGCCGCGCTGAACGGCGAGAAAGCCACGCTGATGGTCTCGGTCACGGACGACCTGACGGAAAAAGGCTATCACGCAGGCAACATGGTCAAGGAGATCGCGAAGGCCGCAGGCGGCGGAGGAGGCGGCAAGGCCGACATGGCCCAGGCAGGCGCGAAAGACATCAGCAAGCTGCCCGACGCGTTCGCGGTGGCCGAACAGCTGATGGAAGCGCTCGCAAAATAAACGCACATTAGCCTTGTTTCACAGGACAAAGAAAGATATAATAAAGGGTAGGATAGAGATACTGACAGGAGGTTAAAAGTGGAGAGAAAGACGATATTGTTCAGCAGCCCGGAAAAACCGGAACAGAGAACGACGGAAGACATCCTCAAGACCGTGTACGACGCACTGGAGGAAAAGGGTTACAATGCGATCGATCAGATGGTCGGATACATTCTTTCCGGTGATCCCTCCTATATCACGGGTCACAACAACGCAAGAAACCTGATCCGTCACATCGAACGCGACGATCTGGTAGAGGAGCTTCTGAGAAGCTTCCTGAAGAAATAGAGAGATCATTTCTCTGTACAAGGCAAGGCAAAGCGGACTTTTTCGAGTCCGCTTGTTTTGCAGTAAAGGAACCGTTTATGAGGATACTCAGCCTGGACATAGGCGATAAAACGATAGGCGTCGCGGTGAGCGATCCGCTCATGATATCCGCGCAGGGGGTCACGACGATCGAACGCATCGGCATCAAAAAGGACACGACGAAAGTGCTGGAACTCGCGAAGGAGTACGGCGCCGAAACGATCGTCTCCGGACTTCCGCTGATGCTTTCCGGAGAAGACAGCCCGCAGACGCAGAAGGTGCGCGAGTTCGTGGAAAGGCTGCAGAACAAGGCGAGGAGCCAGGGGATGAAGCTGCAGTTCGAATTCCAGGACGAACGCTTTACGACGAAGATCGCGGAAGACGTCCTCATCGCCGCGGATATGCGCCGCGAAAAACGAAAGACGATCATCGACCGCCAGGCGGCCGTCATCATTCTTCAGAGTTATCTGGATGCACACAGGAAGACAGAATAGAGGTGACTATGGGAAGATTAGGGTTTTACTTCAATATGAACACCTGTCTGGGCTGCGGAGCCTGCCAGGTCGCGTGCAAGGATCTGCACGGACTGCAGCCGGGTGAATTCTTCCGCCGCGTGGAGACGATCTCGGTCGAAGCGGGCGGAAAGAAGATCTATGCGCACTATTCCGGAGCCTGCAACCACTGCGAAGACGCCAACTGCGTCAAGGCCTGCCCGACAGGCGCGATGCACAAAGCCGCGGACGGCACTGTCGTCCACGACGACAACCTGTGCATGGGCTGCGGCAGCTGCATGTGGAACTGCCCGAACGGCGCGGTCTCTTTCTCGCTGACCAAGGGCGTGGCGCAGAAGTGCGATGCCTGCGCGGATCTGCGCGAAAGGGGATACGAACCGGCCTGCTGCGGAGCCTGCCCGACGAGATCGCTCAAGTTCGGCGATATCGACGAACTGCAGAAAGAATACGGCGTGTCTGCCAAAGACAGGGGATTCCTGCCGATCGCGGATATCACGGATCCCAACCTCATCGTAAAACTGCCTGCGAATATCGTGAAGGCGCTGAAGGAGGTGTAGGGCATGCAGAAGATCTATAAATACATCATCATCGGCGCGGGCATTGCCGCAGTCAGCGCAGCGCAGGGTATACGCGAGATCGATAAGGAAGGCTCCGTCCTGATGATCGGCGACGAAGCTATTCCCGCCTACAGCCGTCCCATGCTCACGAAGACCCCGCTGCGTTCCTACGAACTCGGCCGCACCATCGTGTTCGGACCCGAATGGTACAAGGACCAGAATATCGACCTGATGCTCGGCAGAAGGGCTGTTTCCATCGACAATTCCTCCCGTATCGTCAGGGTGAACACGGGCGAAACGTTTTTCTACACCAGGCTGATCTACGCAGCCGGAGCGAACGGTTTCGTTCCGCCCATTCCCGGCGCGAACCTGCCGGAAGTCGTCGTCGTGCGCAGATATGAAGACCTGATGAAGGTCAAGCGCCTGTCCGTGGACACGGGCAAAGCCGTCATCATCGGCGGCGGCGTCATCGGCCTCGAAGCAGGCTTCGAACTGTCCCGCTACGGTCTGGACGTGACCGTCCTCGAGGCGCTGCCCATGCTCATGCCCAGATTCCTGGACGAAGACTGCGCGAGGATGCTGGAGAAGTCCATTTCGTCCTTCCCGGTCCATACCGGCGTGACCATCGAGGAGATCGCGGGACGCGGACACGTGGAAAGCGTAAAACTGAAGGACGGCAGGGAATTCCCCTGCGATTTCGTCATCATGTCGACCGGCGTACGGGCGGATATCAGCCTTGCGCAGGCATCCGGCATCAAATGCACGCGTTCCGTGATCATCAACGAAAAGTGCGAGACGAGCGCCAAGGACATCTACGCCTGCGGCGACTGCGCGGAATACGGCATCAATTGGCAGCTGTGGTCCCAGGCCCTCGAACAGGGCAGGGTGGCCGGCGTCAACGCAGCCGGCGGCAATGCTTCCATCCAGCCGACGGATTCGTCCATGATCATCAACTCGCCGGAGATCTCCATGTTCTCGTGCGGCGACGTGGGCAAGGACCCGAAGCGCACCTATACGACCGAAGTGGACGACAACATGCAGCCCGACCTGTTCGCGGTCAATAAGAAGTTCGTCCGTTCCTATGAGAAACGCTTCTATTCCGACGGAAAGATGGTCGGCGCGATCATCATCGGCAATCTCGCCAACATGCAGGGTCTGAAGGAAGAGATCCTCGGCATCAAACCCAGGGAGGTTTAATCCATGGCGCTGAAAAACAGCAAAACATTCTTATACAACGCGCACCTGCTGCGCACGTTTTTCGAAGACCTCGAACGCTGGAGGGACGAATGCGCCTGCTACGGCATCTTTTCCGAGATCCCGCAGCAGGACTACGATGACCTGTTCAAGGGCACGGACGCGGATGTCTATATCCCGCTGTGGGCTTCCGCCTGCAAGGGTCACGGCGACATCCTGATCGACCGCACGACGTACGACTGCATCCGGTTTTATAAGGCCCTCGGCTACGATCCTGTCCATATGGACGGCAATCCGGCGGACTTTATCGGGGAACAGCTGCGTTTCCTGGAATACCTGAGCGTCTGCGGACTGAAGGGAACAGGCAACGCGGAGATCGTCATCGAAGCGTTTATGCAGCAGTTCACGATTGATACCGTAAAAGAATTCTGTAAAGCATTGAACGAGCAAACGTCTGTCTCCGTCGGCGCGGAACTGGAGCTCGTCATGATGGCGCTGCAGGCGCTGGTCGCAGGCGAACCTATGACCCTTCCCACGGAACTCGGCTGCGACGAATTCGACTGCTGGCAGTGGTCGAAACAGCCGCCTCTGCCCGTGGAGGAACCGCATATGATCCGTTCCGCCGGCGTCAACAACTGCGGCGGCAACTGCAAACTGGAAGTCTGGGTCGCTGAAGGGTGCGTGCTGGACATTTCTGCCGACACCTCGATCGGCGGCGTTCAGCTGAGGACCTGCCCGAGAGGAAGAGGTTACCGCCATACGTTCCTGACCTCCCGCAGGCTGCGCTATCCCATGAAGAGAAGGGAAGAGCGCGGTTCCGGCAAGTTCACGCGCATCACCTATGAAGAAGCCGCAAAGGAGATCGCCGCAAAAATCAAAGAATGCGGGGAGAAGTACGGTCCCGGCAGCCGCTACATGATCTATTCCACCGGCGTCTGCGCTGTGGCGAGACCCGACCATCTCATGAAGCGCCTGCTCTGCCTCGACGGCGGTTATCTGCAGCACTACAATTCCTACAGCAGCGCCCAGGCAAACTACATCACGCAGTACATTTACGGCACGGAACGCACGGCCCCGCATCCCGCGGACGTGCTGAATTCCAAACTGATCATCCTGTGGGGTCACAATACGGCCGAGACCATCATCGGTCCGTTCCGCAACTACTACTTCGCCAAGGCGAAGGAAAAGGGCATCCGCATCGTGGTCATCGACCCGCGTCAGAGCGAATCCGCGCTGACGTTCGCGGATGAATGGATCCCCCTGAAGCCCGGTTCCGACTGCGCGCTGGCGAACGCCATGGCCTTCGTGATCTTCCAGAAGAATCTGCAGGATCAGGACTTTATGAACAGGTTCTGCGTCGGTTTTGACGAAGCGCACATGCCCGAAGGCGTACCCGTGGGCGAGAGTTACAAGAGTTATCTGTTCGGCCTGCAGGACGGCATCGTCCGTGACCCGAAATGGGCCGAAGAGATCACCGGCGTTCCCGCAGAAACGATCGAACGCCTGGCGATCGAATACGCTACGACGAAACCTGCCAGCATCCAGCCCGGCCTCGGTGTGCAGAGAACGTTTATCGGAGAAAACGCGGTCCGCGCGCTCGCTGCGCTGTCCGCTATGACGGGCAACGTCGGCATCCCCGGCGGCGGTTCCGCCGGCACGGTCACGCCGAACGGCCACTACGAAGCGCAGGAGATGTTCAAGCCCGAGAACGGCGTCAAATACAGCACGCCCGTGTTCCTCTGGAGCAAGATCATCGACAGGTGGGAGACCATGACCGCCGAAGAGGAAGGCATCAAAGGCGCGGATAAACTGCCGTGCGGCATCAAGCTGCTGTTCAACCTGGCGTCCAATATTCT
>JAFZRG010000135.1 GCA_017619985.1 Bacillota bacterium
CCTGGGCATCGGCCAGGCGATGGAGAACGCCGCGTCCGCAGCCGACATCGGCATCGTCGTGGTCACGCCGGACTACGTCTCGCTGCGCAACGCGGATACTGTGGACCGCAAACTGGACGTCTGCGGCCTGAAGAGACGCTGCTTCATCATCAACAAGGTGGATCTCGAGGTCCTGCGCAGCGGCAACGTCCCGGGCATCGAGCACATCGCCCGCAACATGAGCACGCCGATGGCGGGCATCATCCCGTGCGATGAGAACATCCACCTGGGCAACAACATGGGGAGCCCCGTCGTCCTCGCGTCCGATTCCTATATCGCGAAGAACTTCAGTTCCATCGCGCTGCGGATATTCTAGCACAAAAAAGACAGCGCCCTCCGGCAGCAGCCGGAGGGCTTTTTTCATGCATGTTTATTTCAGAAAGATGCGTTTTCCGCCTTCGTATCCGCGTACCGTGCCTATCCTCTGTGCGCTCAGCACCTGGCCCTGCAGCATCGCGAGGCACTTTTCCGCGTCTTCAGGCGCCACGGCAGCCAGCAGGCCGCCGGAGGTCTGGGGATCGAACAGCGCGTCGCAGACGGCAGTCTGCACTGTTCCCTGATCCACCTGCGCCTCGCAGTAACTGCGGTTGCGGTACATACCTTCCGCCAGGACGCCCATGCGGGCGAAATCAAGTGCGACGGGAAGGATGTCGATGGCTTTTGTGTCCACGGCAGCTTCGCAGTCCGTGCCGTCCACCATCTCGAACAGGTGGCCCATCAGGCCGAACCCGGTCACGTCGGTGCACGCGTGCACGTCGCACTGTACGAAGACATCCCGGGCCTTTCTGTTCAGCTCCGTCATGATGCGGATCATGGAGGCTTTGTCTTCCTCCGCGAGCAGATCCGCTTTGGCCGCGGTCGTGAGGATGCCCGTGCCCAGAGGCTTCGTCAGGATCAGCACGTCGCCCGGCCTGGCCCCGCAGTTGCGGTAGAACCTGTCCGGATGGACGAAGCCGGTGACGGACAGGCCGTATTTCGGCTCCTCGTCCAGGATGGTGTGGCCGCCCGCTACGACAGCGCCGGCTTCCGCGACTTTATCGTAGCCGCCGCGCAGGATCTCCCGCGTGACCTCTTTGGGAAAGTCCCTCGGGATACCCATGATGTTCAGGCAGGTCTTCGGTTCACCGCCCATGGCGTAGACGTCGGAAAGGGCGTTGGCCGCGGCCACTTGGCCGAACATATAGGGATCATCGACGACGGGCGGGAAGAAATCCACCGTCTGCACGAGCGCCAGCTCGTCGCTCACTTTGTAGACGCAGGCGTCGTCGCTCTTATCGAAACCGACGAGAAGGGCGGGATCGCTCTGCATGGAAATGCCGTCTAAAACTTCAGCAAGAACTCCTGCTCCCAGCTTGGCGCCTCACCCGGCGCAGCCTGCAAGGTTCGTCAGCCGGATCTCCTTTGCAGTCATGAGCGGATCACCTCCTTTCCGTACGTTTCTCAGTGTTTTTGACAAAAACAAGTATATATCGTTTCCCTGATTTTGTGCAAGCGCAAACGTTTTTTGTGCGGAAACACACAACATTTGCTTTACATTTGACTGCATAAATTGTACAATATATTGGTATATTTTTTGATTTTCTAACTGCGAGACGACAGTTTATATCATACAGTTCAGAAAATTAAACACTATTTAACGCAGAGGAGGCGCGAAATGCTTGTCAAAGCACTGATTGCAATCGCCTTTCTCGCGATCGGAATACTTGTAGGTTACATCGTCCGGAAGAATACGGCTGAAAAGGTCATCGGCAGCGCCGAAACGCAGGCAAAGAACCTGATCCTGGACGCAGAGAACCGCTCCGAAGCCATCCGCAAGGAGACCCTGGCAGACGCCAGAGCGGAGGCTCATTCCATAAAGCAAGATGCGGAAAGAGATATTCGCGAACGCAGAGAAGAGGTAAAGAAAACAGAGAGAAGACTGGTCCAGAAGGAGGAATCCTTAGACCGGAAGATCGAAAACATCGAACAGAAAGAAGAGAGCATCTCGAAGAAGCAGAGAGCCCTTGCCGAAAAGGAAAAGGAACTCGACGGCTTCATCGAACGCCAGGTCGCCGAACTCGAGCGCATCTCGGGCTGCACGGCCGAAGAGGCCAAGGCGCAGCTCCTCGAGACGATCGAGAAGGACGTCCGCAGAGACGCTTCCATCATGATCAAGGACATCGAGTCCAAGGCGAAGGAAGAGGCTGACCGCAAGGCGAAGGAGATCATCACCGGCGCCATCCAGCGCTGCGCGGCGGATCATGTGGCGGAGACGACCGTTTCCGTCGTGCCCCTGCCCAACGACGAGATGAAGGGCCGCATCATCGGCCGCGAAGGCCGCAACATCCGCGCTCTCGAAACCGCGACGGGCGTCGAGCTCATCATCGACGACACGCCTGAAGCCGTCATCGTCTCCGCCTTTGACCCGGTGCGCCGCGAGATCGCGCGCCTGGCGGTGGAACACCTCATCATGGACGGCCGCATCCATCCCGCCCGCATTGAGGAAGTGGTGGACAAGGCCAAGAAGGAAGTCGACCAGCAGATCCGCGAAGCCGGCGACAACGCCCTCTTCGAGACCGGCATCAACA
>JAFZRG010000136.1 GCA_017619985.1 Bacillota bacterium
GAAAACATCGAAAGAGCCCTTCAGCCGCTGTCTGAAAAGCTGGCTGCCGAAGGAAGGTTTATCAAAGTCGCAGTCATGGGCTGCGCGGTCAACGGCCCCGGAGAAGCGCGCGAAGCGGACTTCGGCGTGGCCTGCGGAAAAGGGGAAGGCCTGCTGATCGCAGGCGGAAAGCAGCTGAAGAAGGTCCCGGAAGAAGAGATCATCCCGCAGCTGCTGGAACTGATACAAGGAGGACAAAATGGTTAAGGAAATGCTCGATTATCTGCTGGCGCAGGATCCCGAAGTCGGAAAAGGCATCGAACTGGAACTGAAACGCCAGCAGAGGAACATCGAACTCATCGCGTCAGAGAATATCGTGAGCGAAGCGGTCCTCGCTGCCGCAGGTTCCGTCCTGACCAACAAATATGCGGAAGGCTACAGCGGAAAGCGCTATTACGGCGGCTGCGAATGCATCGACATCGTGGAGACGCTGGCCGTGGAAAGAGCCAAGAAGCTGTTCGGCGCGAACTTCGCCAACGTGCAGGCTCATGCAGGCGCGAACGCGAACCATGCGGTCTACGTGGCGCTGTGCCAGCCCGGCGATACCGTCATGGGCATGAATCTCGATCATGGCGGCCACCTGTCCCACGGATCCCCCGTGAACGAGTCCGGCAAGAACTATAACATCGTTCCTTACGGCCTGAACCCCGAAACGGAGATGATTGACTACGACGAACTGCGCCGCATCGCGCTGGAATGCAGGCCGAAGATGATCATTGCCGGCGCTTCCGCCTATCCGCGCATCATAGATTTTAAAAAGTTCCGTGAAGTCGCGGACGAAGTCGGCGCTTACCTGATGGTCGATATGGCGCACATCGCGGGGTTAGTGGCTGCTGGAGAACATCCCTCGCCGATGCCGTACGCCCACGTCGTGACCACGACCACGCACAAGACGCTGCGCGGTCCGAGAGGCGGCCTCATCCTCACCAACGACGAGGCGATCGCCAAGAAGATCAATTCCGCGATCTTCCCCGGCACGCAGGGCGGTCCGCTCGAGCACATCATCGCGGCGAAGGCTGTCGCGTTCGGCGAAGCGCTCAAGCCGGAATTCAAGGAATATCAGCACCAGATCGTCGTGAATGCCAAGGTGCTTGCGGACGAACTGCTGCGATATGGTTTTGACCTGGTCTCCGGCGGTACGGACAACCACCTGATGCTCGTCGACCTGCGCAACTTCAGCGTCACGGGCAAGGACATGGAGAAGCGCCTGGATGAGGTCTATATCACCGTCAATAAGAACAAGATCCCGAACGATCCGCAGCCTGCGACCCTCACGAGCGGCATCCGCGTCGGCACGCCCGCTGTCACGACGAGAGGGTTTAAGGAAGACGACATGAAGAAAGTCGCCGAACTGATCTATCTGGCGGCTTCCGATTTCGAGGCAAAGGCGGACTATATCCGCAGCGAAGTCGAAAAACTGTGCGCCGCGCACCCGATCTACAAATAAGGGCGTTTTATGAAACTGAAGAATCCCGATAACGAAAAGTACATAAAGGCATCTCTCGCGGGGTTCTGCGCGATCGCCGCAGGGCTTGTCCTGTTCTTCTTCCTGTTCCGCTTCCGGGGCGTCCAGGGAGGGTTCGACAGGATCGTTCAGATCCTGAAGCCGTTCATCTACGGCGCGGTCTTCGCCTATATCCTGGCGCCGTTCTGCAACCGGTATCAGAAAGGTCTGCTCAAAGCGTTCGGCGGAAAACATGAAAAGCTGGCGTCGGGCCTGTCCATCGTGCTGGCTGTCGTCATCGCGCTTCAGATCATCGCCGTGCTGTTCAGCCTCGTGCTGCCGCAGCTTCTCGACAGCATCGAAACGCTGTCGAATACCATGCCGGCTAGGATCGACGCGGCGGGAAAGAAGATCGAAGCGCTGCTCGCGGCGCATCCGGAACTGCAGGAAGCCTGGGACAAATACGGCGTCGTGCTGCAGGAAAAGCTGGAAAAATGGGTCCACACGGATATGCTGGATCTGGCGCAGAAGATCCTGGGCAACGCGGCGGTCTATGTGCAGCATACGGCCGTAGCGCTCAAGAACATCGTGCTCGGCGTGCTGATCTCGGTCTATATCCTCATCAGCCGCAGAAAATTCGGCGCGCAGGCGAAGATGCTGCTGCACGGGATCTTCCCGAACCGCGCAGCGCGCATCATAGAAAAAGAAGTGCACTATGCGGACCGCATGTTCAACGGCTTCCTGGTCGGCAAGATCATCGATTCCGCCATCATCGGCGTGCTGTGCTTCCTCGGATGCCTCATCCTGCATCTCGAATCCCCGGCACTGCTCGCGGTCATCATCGGCGTGACGAACATCATCCCGTTCTTCGGTCCGTTCATCGGCGCCATTCCGTGCGTGCTGATGCTGCTGATCCAGAATCCGATGCACGCGCTGATCTTCGCGGTCTTCGTGTTCGCGCTGCAGCAGCTCGACGGCAATATCATCGGACCGCGCATCCTGGGCGATACGACGGGACTGTCCAGCTTCTGGGTGCTGTTCGCGATCCTGCTGTTCGGCGGACTGTGGGGCGTCGCGGGCATGATCGTCGGCGTGCCGCTGTTCGCGGTCATTTACGACATCATCCGCCAGCTCGTATCCATCGGGCTCGGAAAGCATGGCCGCAGCGGGCTGGAAGCGGCGTACCGGGAAGAATTCCATCCCGAAGACAAGACATCGGCTGAAACAGAAACAGAGGCCTGATCATGAGCGATTTTAAATACGAAGATCTCCTTCTGGACCGCGCGCTGCAGTACCTGACGGAGAAATACGGAAAAGAAGGCCTGCAGTACCGGTCCGTTCTGTATCTGGAATGCAGAGACGGCAGGTTCATGCCGCGGCTTTCCGCGCTCTTTTCGAGCGTCACAGGGCTGGAACCGGATGAGGAACTCTGCGATGAAGCCATGGAACGGATCCTCGATCAGGAACTGGAGAACGCGACGGCGCTGTGCATGGATCTCGAAACGTATATCCGGGAATTCCCGAACCAGATGTTCGACGTCGTGCTGTGCAGCCAGGCATTCCAGCACATGAAGCACGAGACGGCCTGCAGCATCCTCGAGACGCTGAAGAACGTGATCGGTCCGGACTCCGTATGCCTTTTCACGACCACGTTCACGGACAGCCGCCGCAACGCCTATACTGCGGAGTTTCTTCAGGATGGGGAGAAGAAAGTTCTCGACGTAGACGAAAGAGGATTCGAGGACGCGGTGGACACGCCGGACCGGAAAGCGGTCTGCCTATTCTCGCGTCCCTGGATGGAGCGTTTCCTGCTGTCCTGCGGACTGAAGACGAAACAGTTCCAGACTGCCGAAAAGGATGCGCTGTACGTCTGCGAGCCTGCGGAAGGCACGCTGCTGCGCAGATCCTGCGGCCCTGAGACGGCTTCCGGCAAAGTGTGTTACATGTACTATTATTATCTGAACGATAGTACAGGCATGAACACCGCAAAACTGCGCAGGCTTCAGGAAGAAGAGGATGAAGACACCGATGAGATCCGGGATGCTTTCGAAGCGGCGGAAAATTTCCTGTATGCAGACGGGATGCCTTTCCCTGTGCTGCGGCATTACCGGAAGACGGAGATCCGCTGCCGGAAAGTCTCCGTTGCGGACTCGCATACGGTCGTCAGCTTCTATCCCGGGAACGGCATCGCCCAGGTGAGCGTCTGTCTGACGCTGGAAGACGTTCCGTGCGACGACTTCGTTTACCTGCATCAGATCCAGTGTGCAGACGATGAGCTCTTTACGGTCGACGGGGAACCGGGTTCCATCCTGCAGCTCTGCGAAAACGTGCTGAAAGAATGCGGCCTGCGCGATCCGAACCGCAGCGGCACGTCGTTCATCGCGGAACTGAACCGTTTCGGAAACTGCACGGATCCGCTGGCGCTGACTCCGGACTACCAGCGCTGCCTCTGCGGCATCCTGACCGGCGACGAGGGATACCTGCACATCCCGCAGGCGCTCGTCGAAAAGCGCATGACGGGCAGCTGGACGGGCAAGGATTTTGCCAGGGTCATCGCTTCCGGCAGCAATTACGTCCTGCTGAACTTCAACCGCGGCGAGACCTACGCGGATTATATCGATTATCAGCTGCCGTACGCCGAGCATTATTTCGGCGAGCTGAACCGGTATTTCACGATGGATGCGCCGACAGCCGGCATCAATCATGGCCTGTTCTTCTCCGCGGAGACGGGTCAGGTGATCCGGACAGTCATCCAGAGGCTGACGGAAAGCGCGATACAGTCATCCGATTCCCGCGGCGTCTTCGGGGCGAACGGTCTCAAGCGCAGCAAGCAGGTACGCGCAGAGATGCTGCGGACGCTTCACGATCTCGACCGCGTGAACGATGCCGGACTGAGTGCTTTGGACGGGCTTGTCCTGGACGGCCTGGGAATGACCCACAGAATAGAGAGCATCCGCGATTCGCTGTTCCTGCTGATCTAAAGCATCACAGCATTCCATAGTTTTCATGAAACAAACCGAACTGAAACAAACGACCGCTTCGATCACAGCGTGGTATGCGCAGCATAAGAGAGACCTTCCGTGGCGGAAGGGAAGAGATCCTTACCGCATCTGGATCTCCGAGATCATGCTGCAGCAGACCCGCATCGAGGCGGTCATTCCGTATTATGAGAGGTTTCTGAGAGAACTGCCGGACGTGAAGGCGCTGTCGGAAGTGCCTGACGACAGGCTGATGAAACTCTGGGAAGGCCTCGGGTATTACAGCAGAGCGAGGAATCTGAAGAAAGCCGCGCAGACCGTCATGGAGCAGTACGGCGGAGAGATGCCGCGGACGGCGGAGACATTAAGGAAACTGCCCGGCATCGGCGACTATACGGCCGGATCCATCGCGTCCATCGCGTTCGGCGAGCCCGAACCTGCTGTGGATGGGAACGTGATGCGCGTCATGATGCGCCTGCTCGCCTGCAAAGACGACATCATGGAGCAGAAGAACCGCAGGGCGGTCACGCAGATGCTGCGGGACGTCTATCCGTGTGGAGAGGATGCCGCGCTCCTGACGGAAGGCCTGATGGAACTGGGCGAACGGATCTGCATCCCGAACGGTATGCCGCTGTGCGGCGCGTGCCCGGCGGCGGACAGCTGCAGAGCGCATGTGGAAGGCAGGGAACAGGACTATCCGGTCCGCAGCGCTAAGAAAGACCGCAGGATCGAAGAAAAGACCGTCCTGCTGCTGCGCTGCAACGGCCGCTATGCGCTGCAGAAACGCCCCGCGAAAGGTCTTCTGGCTGGTCTTTGGGGTTTCCCCATGGCGGATGGTCATTTACCGGAGGCGGAAGTTGGCAAGCAGGTATCAGATCTTGATCCCGTCTCCATTACACCGCTCGGCAAATCCAAGCACATCTTTACCCATATCGAGTGGCATATGACTGGTTATCTTGTCGAATGTAAAAAAGACTCTCCCGATTATCTCTGGGTTTTGAAAGACGAGGCGGAGGCTGAATATTCAATTCCTACGGCATTCAAGTTTTATAAAAAACAGTTGCAAAATCTGTAAACTGTGGTAATCTAATTAAGGTATACGTTATTTCTTAAGAGTGGGCAGGCCCACTCTTTCGTTTTAGAGAGGACCGGAATTGGCTGGAAAGAAAGTCGAAGAACTGATCGCTTCCTGGATGGAAAACTATGAAAACGCAGCGGATTACGAGCTCAGCAGGACCGAATTCGTCAAGGAGGGCCAGGACTGGTATCTCCGCGTCTACGTCGATAAACGCGAAGGCGAAGATTACGGCATCATGGGCACGGACGACTGCGAGGCGATCAGCCGCTATCTGAGCGGAAAGCTCGACGAAGCGGATCCCATCAAACAGAACTATTACCTGGAAGTCTCTTCGCCCGGCATGGACAGACCCCTGATCAGCGACAAGGATTTCGCGCGGTTCATGGGCAGCGAAGTGGAGATAAAGCTCTATAAGCCGCTGGACGGAAGCAAGTTCTACACCGGTAAGCTCACCGGATACGAAAACGGTGCGGTCACGATCAAAGACGCAAAAGGAAAAGAGATCACGCTGCAGAAAAGCGACGCGGCAAAGATAAATCTGGCAGTTATATTCTAAGGAGGGCACAGAAAAGCATGAATATGGAATTCATCGAAGCCATCGAGGCTCTGGAAAGAGAAAAGGGCATTTCCAAGGATGTCCTGATCGACGCCATCGAGAGCGCCCTGGTTTCGGCATATAAGAAGAATTACGGCACGTCCCAGAACGTACGGGTCAACATCGACCGCGAGACCGGCGACATCGACGTCTTCATGAGACGCGATATCGTCGAGGAAGTGGAAGATCCGTTCTCCCAGGCGAGCCTGGAAGAGGCGCAGGAGATCGACCCCGCCTACGAGCTCGGAGACGTCATCGAATATCAGGTGACCCCCAGAGATTTCGGCCGCATCGCCGCACAGACTGCCAAGCAGGTCGTCGTACAGCGTATCCGCGAGACCGAAAGAGGCATGATCTACGACGATTACATCTCCCGTCAGTCCGAAGTGGTCACCGGCATCGTACAGCGCATCAGCAACGACACCGTGTTCGTGAGCATGGGCAGAGCCGAAGGTATCCTGGCTCCCAACGAGCAGATCCCCGGTGAACGCTACCGCGTGAACGAGCGCATCAAGGTCTACGTCATGGACGTCAAGAAGACGACGAAGGGACCCCAGGTGTTCCTGTCCCGCACGCACCCCGGCCTGGTCAAGAGACTGTTCGAACTCGAAGTCCCCGAGATCCAGGAAGGCGTCGTCGAGATCAAGAGCATCGCGAGAGAAGCCGGTTCCAGAACGAAGATCGCCGTCTGCACGTACGATGAGAACGTGGATCCCGTCGGATCCTGCGTCGGCACGAGAGGCGGCCGCGTACAGGCAGTCGTCGACGAACTGGCCGGCGAAAAGATCGACATCATCAACTGGAGCGAGGAACCCGGCAAGCTGATCTCCAGCGCGCTGTCCCCGGCGAAGGTCGAAATGGTCCTGATCGACGAGGAAGGCAAGTCCGCGACTGTCGTGGTCCCCGACTATCAGCTGTCCCTGGCGATCGGCAAGGAAGGCCAGAACGTAAGACTGGCCGCCAAGCTCTGCGGATGGAAGATCGACATCAAGAGCCACACCCAGTATCAGCCCACGCTCGAAGCGATGGCGAGAGCGGCGGAAGAGCAGCCCGAAGAAGAACCGGCGGCAGAAGAACCTCTCGTGGAAGAGCCCGCTGCCGAAGAGACCGCTGAACCCGCAGAAGCAGTCGAAATCCCGAACCTCAAGCGCTTCAAGAAAGCGGAGCTCATGGAATTCGCGCAGGATCACGGCATCGAGCTGGATCCGAAGGCAACGAACGCCGACATGATCGAGACGATCACGGAAGCGCTCGCGTAATGAGGCAGAGCGATGACAGAGAAGAAAGTGCCCGAAAGGCGCTGCATCGGATGCATGACGAGCAGACCGAAACAGGAGCTCATCCGCATCGTTGCAGACGCAGACGGGCTGCACATAGACCCTAGCGGCAAGATGCCCGGCAGAGGCGCGTACCTCTGCAGAAGCGAAGAATGCGCCAGGCTGGCGGTAAAGAAGAACGCTTTCGGAAGAAACCTGAAAGCGGAAGTCACCCGACAGGAAGCGGAAGCGCTCGCGGAGCAGATTGCGGAGCTTAGCAGATAAGCACGGGAGGTAATTGAATGGCCGATACGGAAACCAAAGTAGTAAAAGCACAGACGAAAAAGACCACGAGCGCGGCAGAAGGCCCGAAGGTACAGATCCGCGCCGTCGATAAAGCGATCATAGAAGCACAGCAGGCGAAGAAGGCGAGACCCGCCGCAAGAGCGCAGAGCGCAGCAAAGCCGGCAGCGGAAACTGCCCGTCCTATGACGCCTCCTGTCGGAAAGCCCGTCCCGAAAGCCGCCACGTCCGCGGCAAAGCCTTTCCCCTTCGGAAAGCCCATGCCCAAGAACGCGGTGCCGCAGAAGAAGGCGGACGTCCCGCAGACGCTGGAAAAGAAGGAAGAGCCCAAGGCGGAACCCGTTCCTGAAGTCAAGGAGCCTGTCGTTGAACCTGCAGCCCCGGCAAAGACCGAGGCAGTTCCTGCTGCGCCGGAAGTGAAGGAACCCGAGATGTACGTGGATCCTCCCATCGGCGTCAAGATCGTCAAGAAGGCGGAGCCTGCGGAAGAGCCGAAAAAGGAAGAACCGAAGAAGGAAGAGCCGAAGGCCGAAAAGCCAAAGACCACCAGAAAGAAGAAGACGGAGAAGGCGGAAGAGCCCGCTGTCAAGGAGGAATCGAAGGCAGAGGAACCCGCGCCGAAGGAAGAAAAGCCCGCGAAAGCTGAAGAACCCAAGGCGGAACCGGTCCCCGAAGTCAAGGAAGAGCCCAAGGCGGAAGAACCCAAGCCCGAACCCGTGGATTACGTGCCCAATATCGGGGTCAAGATCATCCGCAGAGCAGCCGACGAGCCCAAGCCCGCTCCCAAGCAGGAGCGCAAGCCCGTCCAGCCCAAGAAGGACGGCGCGAAGAAAGACGGCAAAGGCGCGAAGGGAGAAGAGCGCAAGCCCAAGGAATACAAGGGCAAGCAGGGCGGAAACGCCGCTGCCGGCGCATCCCCGCGCAAGAAGGACTTCAGCGGCAAGAAGGCAAGCGAAGGCGGCCGCGAGAAGGTCGTCGCCTATACCGCGCCTGCAGGCGGAGATACCCGCCGCAGAAAGAAGGACAAGGATACCCGCGACCGCTTCGAAGAGCAGCTCACCGATCTGACGAAATCCGCGAAGAAGAAGCACTCCAAGTATAAGGAAAAGGTCGAAGAGGTCCAGGAGACCGCAGCGGAGATCGAAGCCCAGGCAACGGGCGGCGTCATCATCGACGTACCCATCACTGTGGGCGGTTTCTGCGAACAGCTCGAAGTCTCCATGTCCGACGCCATCATGGCCTTGATGAAGATGGGCATCATGGCGAACATCAACCAGAACCTGGACGAAGAGACCGCCGTCCTGCTCGGCATGGAACTGGGCAAGACCGTCGTCATCAATAAGGCGGAAGAGATCACGGAAGAAGAGGGTCTCGACCTGCACGACGACGCGGAGTCTGAACTCAAGCCGCGTCCGCCCATCATCACCGTCATGGGTCACGTAGACCACGGCAAGACGTCCCTGCTGGACGCGATCCGCAATACGAACGTGACCGCGGGCGAAGCCGGCGGCATCACGCAGCACATCGGCGCGTCCGAGATCGAGATCAACGGACAGAAGATCGTGTTCCTGGATACGCCGGGTCACGAGGCGTTCACCGCCATGCGCGCCAGAGGCGCCCACGTTACGGACATCGCGGTCCTGGTCGTCGCAGCGGATGACGGCGTCATGCCGCAGACCATCGAATCCATCAGCCACGCGAAGGCTGCCGGCGTTCCCATCATCGTTGCGATCAACAAGATGGACAAGCCCGGCGCCAATCC
>JAFZRG010000137.1 GCA_017619985.1 Bacillota bacterium
CTGAAGGCGTAGGCAAGGACGTCACCATGATCATGGGCAACGGCTATGCGAAGGGTCACGCTGAGATCACCCTGCAGGTGCTGAGAGAACACGAAGGCATCCGCAAGCTGTTCGAGGAAATGTACGCATAATTTTTTAGCAAACGCACATAGAAAAAGGAGAAATTTTTATGGCACGCTATTTTAAGGACATCGAACTGTGGAAGGATGTTACCGAAGAACAGTGGAACGACTGGCATTGGCAGGTAGCGAACAGAGTCTCCACGGTAGAAGATCTGAAGAAGGTCGTCAACCTGACCGAACAGGAAGAAGCAGATATCCGCGAAGTCGCCAAGAACTTCCGCATGGGCATCACCCCGTACTATGCTTCCCTGATGGATCCGGACGATCCCCGCTGCCCCGTCAGAATGCAGGCTGTCCCCGTCATCGCCGAGAACCACAGAAGCGATGCCGACATGCTTGACCCGCTGCACGAGGACGAAGACTCCCCGGCTCCCGGCCTCACCCACAGATATCCGGACAGAGTCCTGTTCCTGATCACCGACCAGTGCTCCATGTACTGCAGACACTGCACCAGAAGAAGACTGGCAGGCGAAACGGACGGCGCCCGTTCCATGGAAGATATCGACAAGTGCATCGAGTACATCCGGAACACTCCGGTCGTCAGAGACGTTCTGCTTTCCGGCGGCGACGCACTGCTGGTGGAAGATGACGTCCTCGAATACATCATCTCCAACCTGAGGAAGATCCCCCATGTCGAGATCGTCAGACTCGGCTCCAGAACGCCCGTCGTATGCCCGATGCGCATCACGGACGATCTGTGCAACATGCTGAAGAAGTATCATCCCATCTGGCTGAACACCCACTTCAACAACCCGAAGGAGATCACCGAGGATTCCAAGAGAGCCTGCGCGAAGCTGGCTGACGCCGGTATCCCCCTCGGCAACCAGTCCGTGCTGCTGCGCGGCGTCAACGACTGCCCGCACATCATGAGAGAACTGGTCCAGAAGCTGGTCCAGATGAGAGTCAGACCGTACTACATCTATCAGTGCGACCTGTCCCTGGGTATCGAGCACTTCAGAACCCCCGTTTCCGCAGGTATCGAGATCATCGAAGGTCTGCGCGGCCACACTTCCGGCTACGCTGTTCCGACGTTCGTCATCGACGCCCCGGGCGGCGGCGGCAAGACCCCGGTCATGCCCCAGTACGTCATTTCTCAGAGCCCCGGCAAGTACGTGCTGCGCAACTATGAAGGCGTCATCACGACTTACACCGAGCCCACCGACCTGCCGAAGCTGGCCTGCACCTGCGACTACTGCACCGGCAAGAAGAAGTATGAGTACGAAGGCGTCGAAGGCCTGCACAGAGGCCAGAGACTGGCTATGGAGCCGCAGGATCTGCTCAGACACAAGAGAAACAAGAAGTAATCGCTTCTTCACGAACCAAAGCTATGCAGAGGGCGGAAATTAGTTTTCCGCCCTTTGTTATCCAATGAGACGTCAGGAGAAACTATGGGCTTTATCGCCGATATCCAAGCGAAATACAGGACCGTTTCCATCGTCGGCATGGCGAAGAACGCGGGCAAAACGACCGCGCTCAACTACCTGCTGGAGGAGGCCTACGACGAAGGCCTGCGCATGGGGGTCACGTCTACAGGCCGCGACGGCGAGACGAGCGACCTCGTGTTCGAGACGGACAAACCGAAGGTCTATCTGTTCGAAGACACGATCGTGACCGTCCCCGAGCAGCTGTACGGCCTGGCCGAAACGAGCCTCGAGATCTTAAAGCGCACGAACTGTCGTACGGCGCTTGGCCAGGTGCTCCTGTGCCGGGTCGCGCGCAGCGGTTACGTGCAGATCGCGGGCCCGGGCAGCATCATGGAGCACAAGAAGCTCTGTGAGCAGATGTTCGAGCAGGGCATCGACATGATCATCATCGACGGCGCGATCGACCGCAAGTCCATCGCTGACCCGGCCACGTCCGACGCGATCATCCTGTCCACCGGCGCGGTCATCTCCCGCAGGATCAAGGCCGTGGTGGAGGAGACGGTCCACGTCGTGAGCGTGTACAACAGCCCGCTCGTGGACGATGAGAAACTCCGCTCCATCCTGGAGCAGGAAGACCGCGAGGATTTCCGCATCCTGACGATCGACAAAGACTACAACGTGACCCAGGTGCCGGTGCGGACTGCCCTCGGCGCGGGACCCATCGTCAACGACGCGATCGACGAGGACACGCGCTGGGTCTTCATCCCGGGCGCCGTGACCGAACGCATCCTGGACCACATCGCCCCCGCGAAGCTGAAGCAGGTCACCATCGTGCTGCCCAACCCGACGAAGGTGTTCGTCGGCGCCATCCGCTGGCAGCAGCTGAAAAAGACCGGCCTGCACGTGCAGGTGCTCGAGAACATCAAGGTGGCGGCGGTCACCGTCAATCCGTTCTCGCCGCACGGATACAGCTTCGACCGCGACGAACTGCTGCATGCGGTGCAGCAGGCGCTGCCGGATCTGCCCGTCGTAGACGTGAGAGTAGGAGGACTCGGATGAGCACCACCTTTAAACCGCCTCTTTCCAAAACAGCGACCCGCGAAGCCGTAGGTTTTTCCTACGTCTGGGACGAGATCGGTCCGCATACGCCTTACGGCGCCAAGCTGAAGAGGGCGTTCAAGCCCTACATGCCCGGCGACGAGGACGCGCTGCGCGGCCATCTGACGGACATGTCGCTCATGAGCGACCAGATCTGCGCGGACGACAAAGCCGTGAACGCCATCCTGAACGACTTGTGCGAACTCAAGGAGATCAGCCTGTCCGTCGCGAACAGCCCGTCGCAGGTTTTAAGCATCCCCGAGCTTTTCAACATCAAGAGTTTTCTCGTGCATTCCCGCAAGGTCCGCGGCATGCTGAGAGAAACGATAGGGAAAGTGCCCAGACGCTATCAGCTGCGCGACACCGATCCGCTTCTGGATGCCATGGATCCGACAGGCGAGTACATGGACACATTCTTCGTGTACGACGCTTTCTCAGAGAGGCTGGCTGCCTACCGCGCCGAGAGCCGCGAGATCGAACGCCAGGTGCGCCGCGCCAAGAAGGAGATCCGCGAACGGCTGCAGCGGGAGCACCGCATCTCGATGACCCCGAAATTCGAGCTGTCCGTTCCTCGCGCCAACAGGGAGCTGCTGGAACTGGCGGAGAGCCTGCCCGAACTCGAGCGCACGTCTGAAGATTACATGAATATCATCTTCGAGATCAAGGCGAATGACGAGGTGTTCGAACTGGAAGCGCGGCAGGGCGAGCTGAACGGCCTTATCGAGGAAGAAGAACTGGCTGTCTGCAAGCAGCTCTCCCTCGAGATCGCGAAGCACGCGGAAGAACTGAACGCGAACTGCGACGCCATCGGCCGTATGGATCTGGATCTGGCGAAATGCCTGTACGCGAAGGCGCACGACTGCCGCGCGCCTCAGATCTGCGACGCGCATCAGATCGTCATCGAAGAAGGCCGCAACCTGCAGGTGGAGGACGCCCTGAAAGCGCAGGGGCGCAGCTATCTGCCGGTCAGCATCGAACTTTCCGACGGGGTCACGGCCATCACCGGCGCCAACATGGGCGGCAAGACCATCTCGCTCAAGATGGTCACGCAGTGCTGCCTCATGACCCAGTACGCGCTGTATCTGCCTGCAAAGCACGCCGAGATCGGCCTGTCCAACTACATCCATGTGCTCATCGGCGACTCGCAGAACGTGCAGAGAGGCCTGTCGAGCTTCGGCAGCGAGATGGAAGAGCTGAAGGAGATGCTGGACAACGCCCAGGACCGCTCCCTCATCATGATCGACGAGATCGCGTCGGGCACGAATCCCGCGGAAGGATTCGCCCTGACGAAGAGCTTCATGAAGTATTTCTCGAAGAAACCCTACATCACCGTCATCACGACGCACTTCGACCACGCCGCGTCCGGCGAAGAGGTGCGCAACCTGCAGGTGAAGGGCCTTTCCGGCGCGGATTTCGGCAAGCTGGCCAGGGAACTGTCCACCGCGAACCGCCGCCAGAGGATCGAGATCCTCGGAAAATACATGGATTACCGGCTCATCCCCGTCGATACGGTCGGCGAAGTGCCCCGCGACGCCCTGAACATCGCAAAAATCCTCGGGATTTACGACGAAATTATAGACGAGGCACGGGGTTATTTGATATAATACATTGGTTGCATAGTTAAATATTTAACATATTGAAGGAGAAAAAGGATGACAAGCAAACTGAATTTGGACCAAAACGTCATCGCGAGCGCAAGAAACCATGCGAAGAACATCGCTGAAAGCATGCAGGAGTTCATCGACGCGCACACCACAGTCTCTACCGAGAGAACGGTTCTCCGTCTTCTGGGCGTAGACGGTGTGGACGACGTTGAAAGACCTCTGCCCAACGTTCTTGTCGACGCGATCAAGGACGGCGGCGGTCTCCCCAAGGGTATTGCTTACTGGATCGGCAATGCCATCATCAAAACGGGAAAGAGTCCCCAGGAGATCGCGGAAGCCGTCTCTCTGGGCGAGCTTGATATCATGAAGCTGGAACCCGTTTCCAGAGAAGAGGCCCGCAAGGCCATCGAGCCGTACGTTGAGGAAGCTCTCGCGAAGATCCGCAAGCAGACGGCCAAGAGAGAAGAATACCTGGCTACGATCGGCGAAGGAAAGAAGCCGTATCTGTACGTCATCGTTGCGACCGGCAACATCTATGAAGACGTCAACCAGGCAGAAGCTGCTGCCCGCCAGGGCGC